>CAZIXH010000022.1:0-3463 GCA_964543055.1 uncultured bacterium | reverse complement strand
CCCCCCCGATATGGTCGCCAGCCACCCCAGCCTTTTTGCAATCCCCCGCCACACCCGCAACAGCGCCAACCAAGCCCCCTACAAAACCCACGCCACCGCACAGTTTCGTCACCGATTGGGTCAGGATGTCAACATGCCTGGGTTTTATATTCCCCTCGAGCCCGACAACTGCTTCTTGGGGGCCGGTATGTGGATGCCCGAACCGGAAAACCTCCGGCGCATCCGGGCCGCCATTGCCCGACAAGACCCGAGCTGGCTACGGCTACGCAAGCAATTCGAACTGGATGGAGAGGGTAAACTTGTCCGCCCACCCAGGGGGTATGGTGCAGACCATCCCCTGATTGAAGACCTCAAACAGCGCAGTTTTACAGTTTCATACAGCCTCGCAGAAGACGAGGTGCTTTCAGAGCATTTGCCCGATACGGTGGCAAAGGTGTTTCGCAAGCTGCTGCCGCTCAACCAGTTCTTGAGCGAGGTGTTGCTGCTGGAGATAGGGGAGTAAGCATGCTGCGGGTTCCGCAGGACTGCCTCGAGCAAACCTTGCGCCACCTCCGGGCCGTGTTGCCCTACGAAGGGGTGGGGCTCTGGGTAGGCAAGCAGGGCCTGGTAAGGCAGGTCTGGCCGCTGGAAAATGTTCACGCTACGCCCCAAAAACGCTACGAGGCCGATCCGCAGGCCCTGCTTCAGTTGCTGCGGCGTACCGATAGGGAGGGCCTCGAGCTCCTGGCCATCTACCACTCACACCCCACCGGCCCAGCCCGGCCCAGCGAAACCGACCGCTCACAAGCCTTTTGGCGGGTTCCCTACGTAATCTTCGACATGCAAACCGGTGAGGCACGGGCCTACAGCTTGCCCGAAGGCGACGAGGTAGCCATGCAACTCGAGGGGGCTGTGGGATATAAGTATTGAGCTTCAGGGTTCAGGTTTTCCCAGGGTGCTTATGTGGACGAAAGAGGAACTAGATCGCTACGCCCGGCACATCGTGCTGCCCGGAGTGGGAGGGGCGGGTCAGGCCAGGCTCAAACAAAGCTCTGTGCTGGTGGTGGGGGCCGGCGGCTTGGGTTCGCCGGTCCTGATGTACCTCGCGGCGGCTGGAGTGGGCCGCATCGGGATTGTGGAAATGGACGCCGTAGACCTCTCCAATCTCCAGCGGCAGGTGTTGTTCGATACCCAGACCCTGGGGCAACCTAAGGCCGATGTGGCCAGGGTTCGTTTGAACAGCCTCAACCCACACGTCCAGGTGGAGACCTACCCCCTCAAACTGGATTCGCACAACGCCCTTTCGGTTCTGGGGCCCTACGACCTGGTAATTGATTGCACCGACAACCTTCCGACCCGCTACCTGGTGAATGATGCGTGTGTAATGCTCGACAAGCCACTGGTGTATGGCGCTATACACCAGTTTGAAGGCCAGCTTTCGGTTTTTCACCACCGGGGCGGGCCTTGTTATCGCTGTTTGTATCCGGAGCCGCCCAAACCCGGAACTGTTCCGAGCTGCGCTGAGGCAGGGGTTTTTGGTGTTCTACCGGGGGTTATCGGCAGCCTGATGGCTGCAGAAGCGCTCAAGATTCTGCTGGGACAGGGCGAAACCCTCTCGGGTCGGCTGCTGGTTTACGATGGCTTACAAGCGCACTTCCGAATTATCCGCTTTCCTCGGCGCACCGACTGCCCCGTTTGTGGCGACCAGCCGAGTGTAACTACACTGCAAGATTATGAACTGTTCTGCGGTATTTCGGTGTAGGAACGCGATAGAATACACAGGCTGAGTCCGACATTGGTCGGAAGAGTTAGAGGAGAAACCATGAGCGCGACTGTGACGATTGCCAGAGGCCTGGAAGATGTAATTTTCACCGAAAGCAGCCTGTGCTTCATAGATGGAGACCAGGGCCGTCTGTACTACGCTGGATACAAAATTCAGGACCTCGCCGAGTACGCTACCTTCGAGGAAGTGACCTACCTGTTGCTACACGGTCACCTGCCCAACAGGGCCGAGCTAAAGGCTTTCAGTGCCAAACTGGCTTCCCTGCGAGCGCTACCCCCCTCGATCATCAAACAGATCAAGCAGTTCCCCCGCAACGCCCACCCCATGTCCATGCTCCGCACGGCGGTCAGTGAGCTGGGCATGGTGGACGAGACCGAGGGGGATGTCTCCCCGGAAGCGCTCTACGAGAAATCGCTCTCGCTGATTGCCAAGTTTGCTACCATCGTGGCTGCTACCAAGCGCCACCGCGAAGGGCAAAAGATTCTCTCGCCACGCAAAGGGCTTTCCCATGCCGCTAATTTTCTCTACATGTCAAACGGTGAGGTGCCCAGCAAAGAACAAACCAAATTGATGGATGTAGCCTTGATCTTGCAAGCAGAGCATGGATTCAACGCATCCACTTTTACTGCAATCGCAACCTATTCCACCCAGACAGATATTTACAGCGCGATAGTAGCGGCGGTCGGCGCACTGAAAGGCCCAAGACATGGTGGGGCCAACGAGGCAGTCATGAAGATGATTGAGGAGATTGGATCTCCTGAGAACGTCTCGACCTGGCTGGCCAATCTGCAAGCCAAAAAAGGCCGGGTTATGGGTATGGGCCACCGGGTTTATAAGTCCTACGATCCGCGGGCTGGGGTTCTGGACAAGTATGCAAGTCATGTAGCCGAAACCCACGGACATACTCGAGAGTACGCCATCTTGAAGGAAGTCGAACGTCAGGCCGGAGCCATCTACAACCCCAAGGGCATCTATCCCAATGTAGACTTTTATTCCGGCGTGGTTTACTCCGACCTGGGCTATCCCCTCGAGTTCTTCACGCCGATTTTCGCGGTGGCCCGCATCTCGGGCTGGTGTGCGCATATCCTCGAGTACACCCGGATAGATAACCGACTGCTGCGCCCCGACTCGCACTACACGGGAAAACTGGATCTGCCCTACAAGCCGTTATCCAAGCGCTAGAGCACCTTTACACTTTCAGAGCCATCCGGCTACTGGAAAGCTTTGACTACACACAACAGTGGCCGCCGGGACGGGCGGCCACGTCTGTGAATAGCGCTGTAACCTTCAGCCAACCCTTGGGGAAGCCTGCTCGAGACCGATGGCTTCGAAGTCGCGCAGGGCTTCTACACCGTTTGCGTAGCGCCTGGTCACGTCTTTAGCAATAAGCCGGTCTAAGAATGCCTGTAACTCTGCCGTGACGATCAAGCTGGTGTCAGGAGCGGCGACCAGAGGTGGAGGGGGCAGGTTGAGATGGGCATTCATAACCTCCACCGGCTCGCCCACAAACGGCAATTCGCCCGCGATAGCCCAGTAGAGCAGAATACCTGCCGAATACATGTCCGAGGCGGTGGTGGGGGACTGCCCCCGGATCTGCTCAGGGGCGATGTAAGCGATGGTTCCCAGACGAACCTTCTGGCTAAAACGCTCGCTCTGTGGCCCGGAAAGGTCGAAATCCACCAACCGTGCTTCGCCGGTGCC
>CAZIXH010000021.1:0-2954 GCA_964543055.1 uncultured bacterium | reverse complement strand
CCCTTGAAGCGCTCCAGGGCAAAAGAATCGCCATTCCCGGCCAGCACACCACCGCCTTCCTGCTGCTGTCACTGCATAGCCAGGGCTTTGTGCCGGTTGAGATGCGCTACGACCGGATCATGCCTGCCGTGGCAAGGGGGGAGGTGGACGCAGGGCTCATCATCCACGAGTCGCGCTTCACCTACCACCTGTACGGCTTGCAAAAGGTGCTGGATTTGGGCGAGTGGTGGGAAGAAGAAACCGGCCTGCCCCTGCCTTTGGGGGCTATTCTGGCCCGGCGTGACCTGGGCACCGAGACCATTCGGGCCATAGACCGGGCGGTGCGAACCAGCCTCGAGTATGCCTACGCCCACCCCGAAGAAACCGTGGCCTACATCAAGCAGCACGCCCAGGAGCTACAAGACGAAGTGATCTGGGCGCACATCCATACCTATGTGAACGAGTTTTCGCTGGACGTAGGGCCTGAAGGCGAGGCTGCGGTGGCCGAGCTGTTCCGGCGTGGTGAGGCGGCTGGGTTGCTTCCGTCATCCGCCCAGCCCCACTTTGTTTGAACCCGGTGTAGATGCCAGCCCCCTTAGAACGAACAAACTCTGTCTGGCACGCAATACCATAGATAAGGCGGCCAGCCCTCCAGTTCACTTCCAAAGGTATGTTTCTTACAATCTGTATTCCTTGCTAGGAATGCGTCCGAGGTAGAACCGCTAAATTAATCCGTATGACCCCGGAGTTCATCGCCACCCTGCCCCCTGAAGCCAGGACCGAAGCCGAGCGGGTATTCCGTAGCTTCACGGCCCGGCGGAGCAGCCACGTGTGCTACCCCGAGGACGAAGCCAAAACCCTGTATTTCGTCCAGGATGGCTGGGTACGCCTGTTCCAGCTTGGACCCCAGGAGGAAGAAATCACCCTGACAGTGGTGGGGGCCGGGGACATATTTGGCGAAGGCGCTTTGCTGCCCGGCGAGCGCTACGGGGTGTTTGCCGAACCCCTGGTGGACTCCGAGTTGCTCTCGGCCTCGAGGGAAGACCTGCTGCGCCTTACAAGCCGCTTTCCCGAGGTTCAGGCCGCTTTTGTGCAACTGCTCTCGCGCAGGCTGCGAAAGGCCGAGGAACGCCTGCGGGACCTGCGCTTCAAGGAGGTGTTGCCCCGGCTGGCCAAAGCGCTGCTCTCGGCCATGCGCAAGGGCGAGGAGGGGCTCGAGGTCACCCTCTCCCACCAGGACCTGGCCCACCTGGCCGGTTCCACCCGCGAGACCATTACCAAGGTGCTGGGCGAGCTGGCCCTGGACGACGCCATCGAACTGGGCTACCGGCGCATCCTGATCCTCAAGCCCGAGGCGCTGAGGCAGGTATCGCTTTAGAAGCGCCAGCGCATCCAGGCAGCAAAATTCCCAGGCTGCCGGGTGCATCGGCTACAGTGGTGTAACCCATTATCAACGAAACACTGGCTGGGAGTGGGGGTAGACGGTAGATTGCGGATCTCCAGCACCTGTCCCCTACCCCTCTGATCGCTCCACGGTATGCATATCATGCAAAGATGGTACTGGTGGCATCCACAGGCTCACGGAGTCTGGGGCAGCCCGCTTGGTTTGAGTGCGGGCCACCGGTTTTTGGCGAAAACCACCTTTGCCGGTTCGCACTCCATGCGCCACAAAAACCGCCACAAGTTACGCTGTGGCATACACTCAAACGATAGAATCCCCTAGCCATGTCCGACCCCCTGCACCCGTTCTTGCCGTATGGCCTCGAGAGCCTGCCTGCGCTGCTGCACACCCCAAGGGATGCTCCGCGGGAGGCCCTGCGGGCGGGGCTGGTGGCCTACCTTAAGCGGCTGGGCGCCCCCCAGGCCAGCCTCGAGGCCGCCGAGCGACTGGCCCACCCGAACAGCCGGGTGGTGGTAAGCGGACAGCAAGCCGGGCTGCTGACCGGGCCGGCCTACACCTTCTACAAGGCCCATGCGGCCCTCAAGCTGGCCCAGGAATATAGTTCTGCGGAACAGCCGGTGGTTCCGGTCTTCTGGGTGGCCTCACAAGACCACGACACCGACGAAATTCGCAGTGTAGAACTGCTGGACTTTGAAGAACGCGTACACCACCTGGAGCTCGAGCTCCCCCCCGCTCACCCCGCCGGGCGCATTGCTTTCGCCCCCTATTTTGCCCAGGTCTGCAACCTGCTGCGGCCCTTTGCCGGGTATCCCGAGGTACGCGAGCGCATCTGCCGGGCCATGCTGGGCGACTGGAGCTACAGCGAGGTTTTTGCCCGGCTGATGCTGGAATTTTTGGGCCCTCATGGGCTGGTGGTGTTTGATCCCATGGCAAAGGAACTGGCCCCCCTGTTCGTGCCAGCGCTGGAGCGAGAAATAGCCGACCCCCTGGCCTCCTCCGAGGCCATCAACCGTACCGCTCTGGAGATGAAAAAAGCGGGCCTCGAGCCCGTGCTGGGCCGGGGTGAGGCCGCCACCAATCTGTTTTTAGAAGGCCCGGACGGCATTCGCCGCCTGCTGCGCTATCGCGCAGGTCACTTTGAGGATGGCGAGCGCCATTACACCCCTGCCGACCTGCGGGCCCTCCTGGCCCACGACCCCGCCCGCCTTACTCCGGCGGCGGGCCTGAGGCCCGTATTGCAGGACACGGTGCTGCCCACTGCCGGTTTTGTGGTGGGGCCGGGGGAGCTCAAATATGTGGCCGAGCTGGGCGGGGTTTATGCCCTGCACGGGCTAAAGCCGCCCGCGGTTATTCGCCGGATGGGGGGTGCACTCCTCGAGCCCCCCATCGAGCGCATCCTGCAAAAATATGGCCTAGAGGCCTGGGCTTTCCAGGCCGACCCCGAGGCTGGCTTCAAGGCCGCCCTAGCCCAGCAAGACGCCCGGGTACAGGCCCTCCAGGCCCCCCTGCGGGGCAGCGAGGCCGAGGTCCGACAGGGCACAACCGACCCGCAATACCCCACCCTACACCCCGC
>CAZIXH010000020.1:0-10120 GCA_964543055.1 uncultured bacterium | reverse complement strand
GCCCAGGGTGGCGTTGGCCACCCCCACCACCCGGCCTTGCAGATCGAGCACCGGGCCCCCCGAGTTGCCCTGCACGATGCGGGCATCGGTGAAGAGCAGGTCGCCAATTTCCGAGCCAATTTCGGGGTCAAGGTCGTTTTTCTCTGCCGCGGTGGGGCCGGTTCCGGCCAGAATGCCGTAGGAGGCCAGGTTGCGCTGCCCAAAGGGGCTGCCAATCACCACCAGCCCCATGCCCACCGGCAAACTTTGCGAGCTGCTAAAGGAAAGCTGGGCGGGGGCCGTTACCCCCTGCACGGTCAGGATGGCGATATCAATGCCCTTGTCCACCGCAAACACCTGGGCCGGAAAGGAGCGCCCATCAAAAAGCTCCACGCTGATGTCGCGCAGATCCTGCACCACGTGGTAGTTGGTGATGATACGGCTGGGTGCATAAAAAAAACCCGAGCCGTTGGTGGGGCCTTCGTTGCCAGTCTGGGGGTCGCGCAGGATGCCAAAAATCTTGACCACTGCGGGTAAGGCCCGGCGAATCACCTCCACCCGGGCCACTTCCTCGGGGGTGGTCAGGCGGGGCGCCTGGGCAAAAGCCGAGGCCAGGGCCAACAGGGTCAAAAGGGCAACCGTGCGCATCATCAGCAAACCTTTTTCATTCTCATATGCCGATGGTGAGTAATCAATAGCTATTCCTCAGAAACCCCCAAAGGGGGTGTTTTACTTGATCGGCACAGGGTTTCGCGGGCCAAAAAGCGCATTCGGGATGTTCAAGAAACCTTAATCTGCCGATCTACATCACCTCCGGAGCCTGCAAGCCCAGCAATGCCAACCCCTGTTGGAGCGTCTGCCGCAGGGCCTTGACCAGCTCGAGCCGCACCCCGCGCAGCCCTGGGAGCGCGGTCAGCACGGGGGTAGCCGACTTTCCATCCGGGGTTTTGGCGTTGTAAAAGCTGCTCCAGGCGGCGGCCAGTTCCAGCAGATACTGGGCCACGATATGCGGAGCCTTGTTGCGGGCGGCATCCTGCACGGCCTCGGGAAAGCGCAGGAGGTTTTTCGCCAGGATAATCTCGTAGGCGGTGGCCTGGGCGTAATCGGCCTCTTCCTGCAAAACCCCCTGTTCTTCGGCCTTGCGCAAAATGGAGCCGGCCCGGGCGTAGGCGTACTGGATGTAAGGCCCGGTATCGCCCTCGAAACTCAGGGCCTGGTCGTAGCGGAAATCAATCTGCTTTTTGGCCTCGGTTTTGATCATGGCGAAGCGCACTGCGCCGATGCCAATCTGCTCGGCGGCCTCCTGGGGGTTGGGGTGGTCGGGGTTTTTCTCGGCAATCACCGCCCGCACCCGCCGGACGGCCTCGTCCATCACCTCGTCCACGCTTACCACAATGCCCTTGCGCCCGGACATCTGACGGCCCTCGAGCAGCACCGTTTCGTAGGCCAGGTGGAAGCATTGCTCGGCCAGGTCGTGCCGCCCCTCGACCTCGAGGGAAGCCTGCACGACCCGCAGGGCATGGCTCTGGCGGGCGTCCACCACGTTGATGGTCTCGCTGGCCCCCCCAAAGGGCATCCGAGTCCCCTGGGGGTGGGTGCTGTAAAGCCGGGCGCCGCTGGGCTGGGTGTCGTACTCCGCAAACTTGATGCCCTGTAGCAGGCCCATCTTCCAGAACTGCAGGGCGATGTCCTTGGCGGTGTAGGTGCTGGTGCCGTTGGAGCGAATGAGCACCAGGTAGGGGTCTTCCAGACCGGGAATGAAGGCGCTGGTGTCCATCACCAAAGCCCCGGCATACTTGCCCTCGGTGGGCCGCGAGACGTAAGGGGAGCCCTCGAGGGCTTTCATGGCCTGGCCCAACAGGCCCTCCCGCACGATGTCCGACTCCCAGACCAGGGCGTCGTACTCGGCCCCCAGGCGGTACATGGTTTGCAGTTGCGAACGCAGGATTTTATCCACTTCGGGGCGCAGCTCGCCAGCCTCGAGGCGATGCAGCGTCTCCTGTACCCCTTTTTCGATCACGGCTTTCTTCTGGGGGTCTTCCAGCTCCTGGTGCAGCCGCACGTAGGCATCGCCGACCCAGTGGTCGTACTTGGTGCCGGTGGGGGGGTTTTCCAGGCCAAAGTACCGCAGGGCGTACAGGCTCTCCGCGGCCTGCCGTCCGGTGTCGTCAATGTAGTTCATGACCTCCACCCTGCGCCCGGCATAGCGCAGGATTCGCGCCAGCGAGTCGCCCAGGCAGATGTTTCGCAGGTGCCCCACGTGCAGTTCCTTGTTGGGGTTGACCGAGGTGTGCTCCAGCAGCACCTTGCCCTCGGTTTGCGGAAAGGGCTCAATGGGCAGGGTGGCCGCCTGCACCAAAAAAGCGGGGTCCAGCTCAAAATTCAGGTAACCCCCCACCACAAAAGTGCGACGCACCCAGGGGGGTAGCTGGATATTCTGCACCAGGTCGGCGGCGATTTGCGGGGGGGCTTTTCGCAGGGTGCGGGCCAGGCTCATGGCGATGGGCGTGCCGTAATCGCCTTCCTTGCCGGCTGGGGTCTCCTGCACAATGATTTCGGGCAATTCACTCAACCCCAGGGCTTGCAGGGCCTGGGCGAGGGTCTCTTTGAGCTGGGCCTTGATGTCGGGGCGATGCGCTAACACCGCAATAGGATAGCAGAAAGAGGGGCCCCGAAGCGCTTGGCTGGCGCTGGTATCAAGCCTCAACCACCGGGACGAGAAAGGCTCGAGGCTAGAATCGCTCATGAAAATTATGTACAATATTTGCATGCCCACCCTGGACATTGCGAACAATGTAATTCCCATCTCGGAGTTTCGCTCGAATGCCTCCCCAATTCTCAAGCGGCTGCGCGAAGAGGGCGGAATTGTGCTGGTCACGCACAATGGCTACTCGGCTGCGGTCATGATGGGGGTGGAAGAATACCAAAAAATGGAACTTCAATTGCGTGAATACAAAGCCATGGTGGAGGGCTTGGCCGATGCGCTGAAGGGCAAATTGGTTTCCAACGAAGCCGTTTTGAAGAAGTTGAATAGGGAAGGTAATGCGGATTAGGTGGTCTGAGGGCGCGGAGTTGCAGCGTGACGAGGCCCGCCTACGACAGAGCAGTTCGACCAGGCTTCGCCAGTTGAATCGCAAGCTGCGCGAAACGTTGGAGTTGATTGAACAGTTCCCCGAAGCGGCCAAACCTCACCCCGACTATAACCGCAGTGATATTCGGATGGCAGTGGTCGGCGAGTATCGCATGTCGTACATGATCCTGGCTGACGAAATAATTGTGATTTCCTTTGTTCATGGGAAATCCAATACGGCTCATGACTAAGGCGGCTTTTCGCACCGGTCAGGCGTGCGATGCTCAGGGCCGAAAAAGCCTGTTCACTTATGCTGAACGGCGTTAGTATGGGCCTGTGAAGCCTCTGGAACACCTGCAACCCCAACTGCCCACCATCCTGCAAGACTTAGAAGCCATCGTGACCCTCGAGGCCCCCTCCTACGACCTCCCTGGTCTGGATCGGGTGGCCCGCTGGATTGCAGAGCAGTTTGAGCCTTACGGAAGGCTCGAGCGCCAGGAAACCGAGAACGGCCCCATGCTCCGCGTACAGGTGCCGGGGAGCGGGAAAAAAGTGCTGGTGCTCTGCCACTTCGACACCGTACACCCGGTGGGCGCTTTTGGGGTGCCCTGGAAAGTAGAGGGCGAACGGGCCTATGGCCCTGGCGTCTACGACATGAAGGGCAACATCGTGCAGCTTCTGTGGGCCCTGCGCGCGAATGCGGCCCTGGGGCTGGGTAGACCCCAGCTCGAGCTGCTCTTCACCCCCGACGAGGAGGTGGGTTCGCAGGCTTCGCGGGCGGCCATCGAGGCCGGAGCCCGGCGCAGCGACCTGGTGCTGGTGCTCGAGGCGCCCATGGGCAACGGCGACCTCAAGGTAGCCCGCAAGGGGGTGGGCCAGTACCGCCTCACCGCCCACGGCAAGCCCGCCCACCAGGGCGTCGAGCCCGAAAAGGGCATCAACGCCATTGTGGAGCTGGCCCATCAGATTCCCAAAATTGTGGCCCTGCAAGACTGGAACCAGGGCACCACCCTGGGGCCCAACGTCATCAAGGGCGGCACCACCAGCAACGTGGTGGCGGCCACGGCCTGGGTGGACATCGACCTGCGGGCCTGGACCATGGCCGAGGCCGAGCGGGTGGAGCGCGAACTTCGGGCCTTGCAGCCGGTGCTGCCGGGGGCGTCGCTCTCGCTCGAGGGTGGCCTGAACCGACCCCCCATGGAACCTTCGCCAGCCTCGCTCGAGCTGTTCGAGATGGCCCGGCGTATCGGGGCCGAAGTGGGCCTAGAGCTAGGGCCTGGCAGGGTAGGGGGCGGCTCGGATGGCAACTTCACTGCGGCTCTGGGCGTACCCACCCTGGACGGGCTGGGCTTGTTCGGCGAGGCGGCCCACCAGCTTACCGAGAATGTCTACATCCCGCAAATTCCGGCCCGCATCGCCTTGCTGTGCGGCATTCTGGACGAACTCTCCCGATGAAGCTCTCGCCCAGCGCACAAAAGGTGCAGGACGCCTTGCACCAGAAAGGCTTTAGCCACCTGCGGGTGCAGGAGCTGGCCGCCTCGACCCGCACCGCCCAAGAAGCCGCCGATGCCGTGGGTTGCACGGTGGGCCAGATTGTCAAATCGCTGGTATTCCACGGAGCTGTTAGCAAAAAGCCGTATCTGCTGCTGGTTTCGGGAGCCAACCGGGTCAACACCCACCAAGTAGAAGAAAGTTTGGGTGAGCAACTGGTCAAGCCCGATGCCGAGTATGTCCGCCGTTTGACCGGCTTTGCCATTGGCGGGGTGCCACCGGTGGGCCATGCCCAGCACCTGGAGGCCCTGATTGACCCTGATCTGTTGCAACACGAGCGAATCTATGCCGCTGCCGGTACTCCTTTTGCCCTCTTCGGCCTTTCCCCAAATGAACTGCTGGCCCTGACCGGAGGCCGCATAATGCAAATGACTTAGCGCCCACCCGGAACTACCTGTGTGGGATGTGTGGTCTAAGTGCGTCCGCGATAGAAATATCATGCTGCTCAACGAAAGTGCGAATTCTGGGGTTTGCAGCGGCGCGGCTTCGTGAATCACCCTTTTCCTACCCATTAGGTTTCTATCGTGGAGATACTCAGGAGTCACGTATGAAAGGCAACATATTGGGAGCCGATGGCATTCGGGCAATTGCTGCCCTGTCCGTTCTGATTCACCACTTTTTTGAACGTTTGAATGCTGAAAAGCAAAGTGAAGCGGTGCAAAGTTTGCAACAGTTTGCCCTGTTGGGCGAGGCAGGCGTGAGCGTATTCTTTGTACTTAGTGGAATGCTTTTGTCCAGGCCGTTCTGGCAAAACTATGTAGACCACAAACCTTTTCCCAACATCCGCGACTTCATGGCCCGCCGCGCTGTTCGCATTATGCCGGGGTTTTATGCCAGCCTGATCGTGAGCTTTGTGGTGGCCTGGTATTTGTGGCATCCCACGGACTTTGTTTGGCTGCGCTTGCTGGCGGGTCTCACCTTCACCTCGGGTTTTCACTACGTAACCCTGTTTCCCACCGAGATCAACGGTCCGCTGTGGTCTATCAGTTTTGAGGTCTTCTGCTACGTGCTGATGCCAGCGTTTATGGCCCTGCTATTTTGGTGGCTGCCCCGCCGAGGGATTGGGGTGGCGTTTGCCTTTTGGGTAGCTGCTTTTGCGGTGGTACTGGGAGCCAACCAACTCATTCAGGTCTACCTCCAACCCAGCGACTACCACCGAGGCTGGGAGTATGGCCTGATCGGCGGAGCCAAGGAGTGGATGCCGGGCTACAACGTGGTGGGGATGTTTGCCCATTATGTGTGGGGCGTGTTGGCAGCAGGGTTAATCGTGTGGTTTCAAACCCAACCCAGGTGGACGGAGTATCTCAAAAACCGCTGGGTATTTGATGGGGTGGCTGGGCTGGCATTGCTGGTCACTTTTGGATTTCTGTGGCAGCTACGGGATGGGTCTGGCTTCGGCCAGAGCTGGCAGAACCAGCCTTATTTTTTCCCTTATTTCCCTCTGCTTACCATGTTTTTGTTGGCAACCCTGCCTTTTACCCGTGTATTGGGCCATTGGTTCGACAACCGCTTTTTTCGGTTCACTGCCAAGGTGTCTTTTGGCATCTACATCTGGCACTTCCTGATTTTGGAACTCTACCGTGATCGCTTCAATCCGCAATATAGCTATATGGGCATGAGCGACCTGTGGCAATGGCTGCTGATTAGTGCAACCCTGTTGGGAGTCAGTTATATAGCGGCGGTACTTTCCTACAAACTGGTTGAAGAACCCGCTCTGGAATGGTATCGCCGTCGCCGGGAGCAGCGCAAAGCTGTGGGTGAACCTGCATAAAGCGGTCTGCGAACCGCTCCAAGCTGCGCCATACGGATTGCCTTTGGTTGGAAGCCTTCGGCAGAACCGGGGAAACGGTGCGATAAGCTAGTGATATGTTTGGTTTGTTTGGTAAACCGGATGAACACGTGCAGCGCGAGGGCGATACCGCTTTTCGGGTACGGGTACGCACCGCTCGCAGTGGCGATATCGTAGAGTTACGGCTCACCAAGGGTAATGAAATCTCCACCTCCGACGAGGGGGGGTACTATGTGCGCAAAAACATTATTTCCCCGGAACACCTTGACCGGGCCGTGCTGGAAATCTGGTTCGACAACGCCTATCGCCCCAAGCGCAAGGTTGTGGAGGGGGGCGAGCTGGTTCCTATCAAGGAGTGGACGTGAAAAACCCCCTACCGGACAGGTAGGGGTTAGCGTTCGTGCCGTTTTACTGTAACTCGTCCTCGAGGTTATCCATCAGTCGCCGGGCGGCACTGGTCTGTTCCTCGCCGCCAAAGCTTTCCTCGCTGACGGCGGGATAGGCCCGTCGTCCACCGCCGGTGCGCTCGAGCTGGGACTGCAACTCGCGCAAGTCCAAGTAGCGGTCGCTCTGATTGCGGAGCTCGAGGTCGGTGAGTTCGGGCACCCCCAGAAGGTGAATCTCCTTGCCCTGGGCCCGGAGGGCCGAGAGGGTATGGGCCAGGTCGCCCGAGCCGCTCGCCACCACCGCTCGCTCCCAGCGGGGTGCGGTAATCAGCAAATCGGTGGCGATCATGGCCTCGAAGCGGGGGTCGCCGTGGGCTTCCCGGCTGCGCACGGTGTAGCCCATGAACACCAGCGCGTCCAGGAATTTTTGCTGACGCTCGTCGTTGCTGTCGGTGACGGGGGCGTAATAGAAGGCGTTGTACAGGTCCTCGGGCTTGGAGAAAACCCCAATCGCCTTCCGGTGGTCAATGTTCCACCCCAGACGCTTGGCCGCATCGTACATGTAGGAGCCATCAATAAATAAAGCCGTCTTCATCTTTTTTCTTTCTCGCTTCCTGTGTTGCGGCGGGGCTTTCCGCTACGCTAGATGTGTATGCTACATCTAGACGGCCCAATCTACTATCTCGGTGCGCTTGAGCGACCGTTGCTGATTCAGACAGGGCCACCCCTGGCTCTGCTCTTTACATCATGCGACATGGCTCGCCAATTTCCAAGCGCTGTAACGGGCTTGGGCGACCTCGAGGTGCAGCAAATACAGGACTGGCGCGGAAAAGAAGAGTTCTTCAAAGCCCTCTTGCTACAGGGCATCGAAGTGTATTTGCTCGACCCCAACCCCCGCCAGCCTTTGCGTGCTGAACGGCATGCGGTGCGTGCGGCGCTGGTCTACGTGCAAAGCTACAAGACTCAAACCGCCTGTCTCTAAGCCAGCGCTCTGCGGTTCAACAGGGTTACGGCCTCGAGCAGGGATGCTCTTCCTACACATGCGTTATGCGAACTCGGTGCAAGGTTATGTAAAAAGCTTGACCCTGTTTTCCTTCGCCGAGGGGTGCGGGTTAGCAGCAATCCTCGAGGATCCAACACCCACCCTCCATTTCTTTTTTGAACGCAAAAAGTCCCGGACTGCCGCATCTTTTACATACGGCCAGAGACTATAGACCATCGACCATAGGCAGTCTTTTACCCGCGCTAAACTTCCAAAACCACCTTGCCAAACACCCGGCGCTCTTCCAGCAGCCGGTGCCCCTCGGCGGCTTGTGCGAGGGGCAGAGTGGCCCCCACGATGGGCTTGAGCCGGCCCTCGGCCACCCAGCGAAGAATGGGGAAGAGGCGGCTCTTGGAACCCATGGTGGAGCCAAAAATGGAAAGCTGCCGGTAAAAGACGTGAGAGAGGGGGGTTGTGGCTTCGTACCCCGAGGAGGCCCCCACCAGGCAGATGCGCCCACCCCAGGCGGTGGCCTTGATCACCCCTTCCCAGTACTGGACGCCGGTGTGGTCCACCACCGCATCGGCGCCCTTGCCACCGGTGAGCCTGCGAACCTCCTTGAACCAGTCCGGGTGGGCGTAGCTAACCGTTTCGTCCGCACCCAGCGCCCTGGCCTGAGCCAGCTTCTCCTCGCTGCTGGCGGTGGCAATGACCCGTGCCCCATATAACTTGGCAATCTGAATGGCGGCCACCGAAACCCCCGAACCGGCGGCCATCACCAGCACGTCCTCGCCCGGCCTGACCTGGAGCTTGTCCACCACCATCTGCCAGGCGGTCAGGAAGGTAAGGGGCACCGAGGCAGCCTCGGCCCAGCTCAGGTTGGCCGGTTTGGGCAGGACGTTGGCTGCCGGTACCGTAATGAGCTCTGCGTACCCACCCCAGCGGTGTTCGCCCAAGATCTGGTACTGCGGGCAGAGGTTATCCTGCCCGTTCAAACATCGCTCGCAGCGGCCACAGGAGACCCCAGGGTTCAGCACCACGGCATCCCCCGGCGCGAGGCCCTCCACACCCGCGCCCACCGTTTCCACCACCCCGGCCACATCGGAGCCCAGGATGTGCGGCAGCGGTAGTTTGGGGCTGGCTATCCCCTTGCGAACCCAGATATCCAGGTGGTTCAGGGCCACCGCTTTCACGGCTACCCGAACCTGCCCGGCTTCTACCGCCGGGGCCGCCATCTCGCCGTAGCGCAAAACCTCCGGGCCGCCCCTGGACTCCATCCAGACCGCTCGCATAGGGGCGATTGTGCCACTTCACGTAAGGGGTCGTCAAACGGGCATGGGGAATTGCCGAAAGCCTGAAGCTGAAGGCCAAAGGCTCAATGGACGCAAGGCCCGGACGGGTTTACGACCTGATACCGGGGATGGTTGGTTCAAAAGCTAAGGTAACGGTTAAGATGCCACCACCCGCGTGCCTGCCATGCCTTCCAGCACCGCCCGCAAGATGCCCTGGGTTCCCCTGGCAATGCTGGCCCAGGGAGCGCCTTTTCCAACAGCATTCAGGGCGGCCTCGACCTTGGGAATCATGCCCCCGGAGATGGTGCCGTCCTGGATCAAGTCCCGCACCTGGGCCTGGCTGAGCTGGGCCAGGCGGCTGCTGGGGTCTTTGGGGTCGCGCAGAACCCCCACCACATCGGTCAGGAAGACCGCCGGAAGGTGCAGGGCTCCGGCGATGGCCCCGGCGGCGGTGTCGGCGTTGATGTTGAGGGGGCCTTGCGGGTCGAGGCCGATGGGGGCTACCAGGGGGGTCAGGCCCGCCTGGAGCAGTTTTTCCAGAACCGGGGTGTTGACCTTGCTGACCTCGCCGACCCGGCCCAGTACGGGGTCCATTAAGCGGGCCTCGAGCAGCCCGGCATCGCGCCCCGTCAGGGCCACACTGGGCCGCCCGCGGCGTGAAAGGCCCTCGGCGAGTTGTTTGCCTAGGGTAGTGAGTACCATCTCCACCACTTCCATCTGCTCGGCGGGGGTGATTCGCAACCCCTGGTAAAAGTGGGTCTCGAAGCCCATCCGGTTGAGCCACTCGCCAATGCGGGGGCCGCCCCCATGCACCAGCACCAGAGGGCCGGGGTAGGCGCTTATTTCATCCAGCAACTCGCCCGCTTCCTTCAGGCTACCTCCAATTTTTACGAGCAAAGCCTGTTCCATGCCGATAATCATACCCAGCGCGCAGCTTGACACGCCCAAAAGCGGGTGTTACCCTTTTGAGTGCGCTTGCGAGAGCAAGCCAGCACGGGCGATTAGCTCAGCGGGAGAGCACACGCTTCACACGCGTGGGGTCGTAGGTTCAAATCCTACATCGCCCACCAA
>CAZIXH010000019.1:0-2559 GCA_964543055.1 uncultured bacterium | reverse complement strand
CCTACCCCCACCCCTCCCCAGAGCAATCCCGACCAGACCATTTGAAGCTATAGGCTGATCGCAAGCCCAAGTCCCAGCCAACCTGCGGTGTTTACAAACGCCAACAAGCGCAAATCAAGTTGGTTACCGAAAGAGGTTCTTATGAATGAAGCCCCTAAACCCTCCCTCGAGCCCCAAGCCGTGATGGATGCTGCTGCCAAGTTGCGTACCCTTTTACTGGAAGTCAAGAAGGTGATTGTCGGGCAAGATTTGATGCTCGAGCGTATGGTGGTGGCGCTACTGGCACGGGGCCACATCCTGATTGAGGGGGTGCCGGGACTGGCCAAAACCCTGGCCATCAAAACCACCGCAGAAGCCATCGGGGCCAGTTTCAAGCGCATCCAATTCACCCCCGACCTGGTGCCTGCGGACCTGGTGGGAACGCGTATCTACAACCCCAAAGAAGCCAACTTCGAGGTGGAGCTGGGCCCGATTTTCGCCAACCTGATTCTGGCCGATGAAATTAACCGGGCCCCCGCCAAGATTCAATCTGCTCTACTGGAGGCCATGCAGGAGCGCCAGGTTACCATTGGCCACGAGACCTTCAAGCTGCCCGACCCCTTTTTGGTGCTGGCAACCCAGAACCCCATCGAGTCGGAAGGCACCTACTTCCTGCCCGAAGCCCAGGTAGACCGCTTCATGTTCAAGGTCTGGATTGACTACCCTGCCTTCTACGAGGAGATGACCGTGGTGGATCGGGTGTCCACCAGGTTCGAGCGGGTGGCCGAGGTGCTCACCGGCGACGACCTACGTTACTTGCAGGCCATGGCCGACCAGGTGCACGTCCACCAGGCCGTAACCGAGTATGCGGTGCGGCTGGCCCGCGCGACCCGCGACCCCGGCGAGGTGGGCCTCTCGAACCTCAAGAAGTACATCAGCTTTGGCGGAAGCCCCCGCGCCAGCGTGAACCTGATTCTGGGGGCCAAAGCCCTGGCGATTGTGCGGGGCCGCGAATACGCCCTGCCTGAGGACGTGCGCGACCTGGCCCCTGAGGTGTTGCGTCACCGCGTGATCCTTTCCTACGAGGCCCTGGCCGACGAGGTGAAACTCGAGGATGTGGTACAGAAGATTATTGCCGCTACCCCTCTGCCCAAGGTACACATCGGCGACCCCTACCGCGATACCCGGCAGGCGGTCAGTGAAAACCCCTCGGCCTAGCGCAACATGAAACTTTGGTGGCCTATGCTCTTTCGACGAGCCAGCAAAAATAAAATTGAAGTAACCCTGACGCCTGAGCTCAACGAGGTCCGGCTGCGCCAGCGCGAGCTGCCGGCGGAGCTATTGCGGAAGCTCGAGTTCAAGGTTTTGAAGCGTCTGGACGGTTTTTTGTTTGGCGATTACACTGGCTTTTTCTATGGCCCCAGCCTGGATCTGGCCGAGGTGCGGGAGTACCAGCCTGGCGACGAAGTGCGGCGCATTGACTGGAACGTAACCGCCCGCACCGGCAAAATTCACATCCGGCAGTACCGCGAAGAGAAGGAAGTCACGGTCTGGCTGGTGGTGGATCTGTCGGCCTCGATGCGGTTTGGCACCCGGCGGGTGCTCAAGCTGGAAGAGGCGCTGGAGTTTGTGGGCACGGCGGCGGCCATTGTGGCCCGCCACGGGGATAAGGTGGGGGTCATTGGCTTTTCCGAAGCGGGGATGCGGGTGGTGCCTCCGGGCACGGGCCGTCGGCAGGCCCTGCGAATTTTGCACGAGCTGTATGGCTTGCTGGCGCTCGGCCAGGGGCAAGCTGCACCATCCCGTGCGCCGCACGCTTCCCTGGAGCAGGCCCTCGAGCACATTGCCAAAACCCTCAAGCGCCGCACCCTGCTGTTTGTGGTCTCCGACTTCCTGAACCCCCAGCCGGAGCAGGAGCCCCTCTGGGCGCAGGGACTGCGCCGGCTGGCCTACCGGCACGATGTGGTGGCGGTGCGCATCTTCGACCCTGCCGAAAAAGAGCTGCCCAGGGCGGGCGAGCTGCGGATGCGCGACCCCGAGAGCGGCGAAGAGATCTGGATTGATACCAGCGACCCCAGGGTGCGCCGTGCCCACGCGGCCCTGGTGCAGGCCCGTGAAGCGATGCTCGAGCGCACCCTGCGGGCTGCCCAGGTAGATGTGCTCTCACTCTCTACCGCTCAGGAAATCGTGGAGCCCCTGCTGAAATTTACCTTGCGTAGAAGGGGGCGAAGATGAGCTTCACCTGGCCTGCTTTTTTGTGGTTGTTGTTGCTAATCCCGTTGTTTGTGGGTTTGCTGGTATGGGCCAACCGCCGGCGGGAGCGCACCGCCGAAGCCTTTGCCGACGCGCGCTTGCTGCCTACGGTGGTGCGTCAGCCGCCCAAAGCCCATGTGCGCTGGCCCCTGGCCCTGCAACTCCTGGCTTTGTTCCTGTTGCTTTTTGCGGCGGCCCGTCCGGTAGCCAGCCCGCCCCTGCCCACCAACAAGGCTGCCATCGTACTGGCCATTGACACCTCGCGGTCCATGTTGGCTGCCGACCTCAACCCCAGCCGCCTGGAGACTCCGCAGCTATGGACCGCGG
>CAZIXH010000018.1:0-5955 GCA_964543055.1 uncultured bacterium | reverse complement strand
TCCTGGCATCCCTGGCCCCGGCATGGGGCCGCCAGGCCCTGGCATCTGTTGTCCGGGCAGGTCAAAGCGGAACAACTGGCCATCCTGGTAAATCAGGATAGGGCACTCCTCGCCCTGGCCCTGTCCCGGTTGGGGCTGGCCCGGCCCTTGACCTGGGCCCTGGCCCGGCCCTGGCTGAAGCGGAATCAACTCACGGGGGTCAGGTGCGGGCAGGAGTTGCTGCTGCTGGTCAAACTGAACCGCTTGAAGCTTGGCCCCACGCTGGGCCTGCAAAGCCTCCCCCGGTTGCGGCTGGACTGACAGGCGGCCTATCACAAACCCCGTGCCCAACAAAACCATCACGGCCAGGCCCAACCCAAGGGGTTTGAGCAGCGAGCCTATCCTGAGCTGTTCCATGCTTTACTTTATGATGCAATACTGGGTTCAATCTGAGAATGTTCTACGATTTTCAGCCGCTACCTCTCATCAAGGTCATGGTGACGTCCAGAGGCACGGACATACGCTAATACCAAATCTGCTCAGAAGTGACCCAAAAACGATATACAAGCCCCTCGGACGCGCCCCCTGGCGCGGCAAGTGAGGGGCGCGTTTAGCGCCGCTCACGCGCAGAGTTGGTGTAAGATTGTCCGCCCAATCTCCAGGGTAGGCTAGGCGTATGTTCTACGATTTCTTGATTCGCGGCGCCCAAGTGGTGGACGGCAGCGGCAACCCCTGGTTCTATGGCGATGTAGCGGTACACCGGGATCGCATTGCCGCTATAAGCCCAGCCGGCCAAATTAGCCCTTCAAGCGCCCGCCAAACCATCCAAGCAGATGGTCTGGTGCTAGCCCCTGGCTTCATTGACATCCTGTCCCACTCCATTGCCCCCCTCATGCGCGATGGGCGCTCTTCATCCAAGATTACCCAGGGGGTCACCACCGAAATTATGGGGGAAGCCTGGACGCCAGCCCCTTTCGGGGGCAAGGTGGCCCCCCGTACCCTGGCCCCCTACGTGCCCGAACCCTGGCAGCAGAAAGTGCAGGGCTGGCGGCGGATGGGCGACTGGCTGGGGGCCATGCAGGAAGCGGGCGTATCACCCAACATCGGGGCATTTTTGGGCGGCGGCACCCTGCGCGAGTATGCCTGTGGGATGCGAATGGGCAAAGCCAGCCCCGAAGAACTGCAAACCATGCGCCAGGTCATGCAGGAGGCCATGCAGGACGGGGCCTTTGGGGTTTCCTATGCGCTCATCTACCCCCCGGACGACTATGCCGATACCGAAGAGATTGTGGAGGTCTGCCGGGTGGTAGCGGAATATGGGGGCATTTACATCACCCACCTGCGCTCCGAGAGCGACCGACTGCTGGAGGCCCTGGAGGAAGCCCTGGAAATCGGACAACAGGCCCGCCTGCCGGTGCACATCTATCATCTGAAGGCCAGCCGCCCGGAAAACTGGCCCAAAATGCCTGAGGTTTTGAAGCGAATCAATCAGGCCCGCCGGAGCGGACAGGATGTAACCGCCGACGTGTACCCCTACACCGCCAGCGGCACCGGCCTGAACGCCATGCTACCCAACTGGGTGTTCGAGGGCGGCCAGGTTTACGAGCGGTTGCGCGACCCGGCCCTCCGCCGGCGCATCCGGGCGGAGTTGCTGGGCCCCAGCCCAGAGGTGGACACCCGCTCGAGGGCCGAGCACGTGATGCCCGTCGGCTTTCAAAAGCTCGAGAACCAGGTGTATGTGGGCAAGCGGCTGAGTGAAATTGCCCAGATGCGAGGCCAGGACTGGCTCGAGTGTATCTTCGATTTACTGGTGTCTGAAGAGCAGCGTATCGGCACCCTCTACTTCACCATGAGCGACGACAACCTGCGGCTTCAGTACTGCGAACCCTGGACCATGGTCTCGACCGATGCGGGCGGGTTCGACCCCGCTTGGGCCCAAGCCTATGGGCCGGTGCATCCCAGGGGATATGGCAGCTACCCCAGGGTGCTGCGCCAGTACGTGCGCGAGGAGGGTTTGCTGACGCTGGAAGAAGCCATCCGCAAAATGACCTCACTTCCGGCAAACCGGCTGGGGCTCTTCGACCGGGGGCGCATCCAGATGGGGGCCAGGGCCGATCTGATCCTCTTCGACCCCCAAACCATCACCGACCACGCTACCTTCGAGGAACCCCACCGTCTCTCCACCGGCATCCTGCACGTATGGGTGAATGGGCAGCAGGTACTCAAGGACGGCCAGCACACCGGCGCAACCCCCGGCCAGGTTGTGCGCGGCCCAGGATATCGGGCCCCTGCAAAGCCCTCCTGACCCCCGCTACTTGATCTCCACCCCCGACCACTTCTCCAACAGTTTGGCCACCGCCGTGTGGTCTACCTCGGCAGCGCCCACTTCGCGCTTGGCAATTTCAAAGAACTCCCGCACTTGCCGGAGCATGGGGGCCGGTGTTCCGGCGGCCTCGAGGACCTTCACACAAATACCCGTGTCCTTGGCCAGCAAACCCAGGGCAAAGGTGTTGGGAAACTGCCGGGAAATGACCCGCTGGCCAAACAAATTCTCGCTCACATTCGAGCGGCCCGAGGAGGCGTTGATCACCTCCAGGGCCAGCCCGGCATCCACACCTTGCTTGACCAGAGCTACCATGCCCTCGCTGAGTGCCCACAGATTAACCGCCAGCAGGGCGTTGTTGACGGCCTTGACGGCATGGCCCGACCCCAGCGGCCCCACGTGGACAATCTTGGCGGCATAAGCTTCCATGACCGGCCTGGCCCTGGCAAAATCCTCCGGAGAACCCCCTGCCATGACGGTGGCCCTGCCCTGAATTGCGCCCGCCACTCCCCCGGACAGGCAGGCATCCAGGTACGAAACCCCTTTCTCCTGAAGCATCTGGGCGGTCTTTTTAGCCCGTTCGGGTTCGCCCGAGGTGTGGTCTACCCATAGCATTCCGGGCCGCAGGTACGGCAGAAGCCGCCGGGCGAGTTCATCTACCTCGAGGGATGTGGGCAGGCAGGTTAGCAGAATATCGGCCTGTGCTACCTCGGGTAGCTCCACCGCCCTCGAGCCAAACTCTTTCGCATGGGCTTCGGCTTTGGCAAAGGTGCGGTTCCATACCAGGGTCTCGTATTTTTTGGCAAGGTGCCCCGCCATCGGATACCCCATTGCCCCGAGGCCAATAAACGCAGTCCTGACGTTGGTGTCTTGCATGGTCTCAATCATAGCAACCACCCGGAATCCACCAACGCTCCGTGCAGAATTACCGTATTCGACCTGATTCCAGAACTCACTTCAGATTGCATGAACCATCCGCCTTTTAGAAAGCCTTGTCCTGAACGGAATCTTGGCCGCCCGTTGAGGCGGCCAAGTTTGTGGAGAGCGCGATAAAGGCGGCTCTGCGCTGAAAGCGTTAAGTATCTGGCCTACCGCAGAATGCCGGCAATAACCATGCTGGCAATCAGGGTGCCGACAAAAGCCACCGCCAGGGTAATCCAGATTTTGCCGCTTTCGCGCAGGTTCATGCTCGACTGCACGGCCAGGTAAGCAAAATAGACGTTGATGACCAGCGCCCCGATAGCCAGCAAGGGAATCAAGAAGATGCCAATCAGCGTGATGAGCAAAATCAGGCTGACCACCGCAACCATCACATTGATGGGCGCCCAGAACAGCGCAAACGTGTAGGCTACATTGTCCAGCGACCCGGTGCCGCCCTGGGTCTTGCCGACATAGTGCACCAGGTAGGTAAAAACCAGAAAGCCCACAATGGTGCCAATAATGCCGTTCAAAAAAGCCCCCAGGCCGCTGCCCAGGTTGAAAAGGCCGGTGATAACAGCAGCAATTAGAACGTAGATCACGGCCTCCCGCAGGGTGCCTTTGTTTTCGTATTGCTCAAAGGTTTCCACGCTGGGTTTGGTGAGCACCTGAATGCTCTGGCTGACCATATTCATCACGGCATCGGTAATGGACGGTGTGGTGTTCATAGCAACCCCCTGGGTTTTTGGTACAAGTGTAGTTTACAACGAAATCTCATCGAACTATCAGTTCGAGGGTTCGTCAAAGGCCATTACCCTCTCATTTGAAAGCCAATAAGATTAGAGCCATGCGTTTTTGGTTCGTTATCATGGTGGTTTTGGGCCTGGCCTGGGCGCAGGACGCACCCCCGCAAGACCCGGCTCCCCCCAGTTCACCCGGCGCGTACTCGATTGCCCGCATCGTTTCGATGGGTGATAAGAGTGCAACCGTGCGGGTTGGTGAGCAGCTCAAAGAAGCGGAGTTTCCCACCGAGTCGGCAGCCTTTCGGGTGGGGCAGCAGGTGGTGGTGTACGAGGCCGATGGCAAAACTTACATTGCCGAACCCTACCGCATCCCCTACCTGTGGGGCTTGCTCGGGCTGTTTGTGCTGGTAACGGTAGCCCTGGGACGAGGCAAGGGTTTGCGGGGTCTGTTGGGAACCGCCGCCAGCATGGCAGTACTGGCCTTTTTTGTGGTGCCACAAATTTCGGCAGGCAATAACCCCCTCCTGGTCACTTTTGTGGGCGCTTTTGGCATTCTGGCGCTCTCGATTTATTTCGTGCACGGCATCAACCGCAAGACCACTGCGGCCCTGATCGGAACCACTTTTGCCACGCTGGTAGCCCTGGTGCTTTCGGTACTGCTGACCGAGTGGATGCAGTTCACCGGCCTCACTTCTGAGGAAGCCTTCCTGGCACGTTTCCAGCTAGGGGGTAACCTCGATCTGGTTTCGCTGTACCTGGCTGGGGTAGTGGTGGGGGCGCTGGGGGCGCTCAATGACGTGACGGTCACCCAGGCCGCAGTTATCCAGGCACTCGTACAGGCCAACCCTCGCTACGGCCTGCGGGAACTGTACACCAGGGGCATGACGGTGGGCTTCGACCACATTGGCAGTCTGGTCAATACCCTGATTCTGGCCTACGCGGCAGGTACGCTGCCCTTGCTGCTGCTGATCAGCCAGAGCGATGTGCCGCTGATGTTACTAATCAATAACGAGACCTTTGCCGCCGAAATTGTAACCATGCTGGTAGGTTCGCTGGCCCTGGTGCTGGCGGTTCCGCTCACCACCCTGATGGCCGCCTGGCTACTGCGGGGGCGAAAGCTGGACTACATCGAGCGTCGGTGGCCGGGGCAGTAAGGGGTATTCAACTCAAAGGAACCCTGCACACTAACGTAGCCTCGAGCGCGGCGTGACAATTCTCATCGGGTGGCACTACAATTGCGTTAGATGCGATACATTCTGGCACTGGTGTTCTGTTTGGCTCCGCTAGGACTGGCTCAACCTCGAGTGGGCACCGAAGACGGCCTGACCCGACTGGTATTTGGCATCCCCAACGAAGCAAAATTTAGCCTGAGCCGCTCAGGCAACGAGGTCTCGATTCGCTTCCAGGGCACCCCGCCCCGAACCTTGCGGACCTTACTCAACACGCCGCAGGTAGTCGGCTATCGAGCCACCCCCAGCCCGGGTGGCTCGCTTTACGTGGTGACGCTGCGGGCGGGCACCAGCTACCGCACCCTCGAGCTTGCCAACCCCCGCCGCCTGGTGCTGGAGGTTAGGAGCAAAACCACAACCACCACCGCCCGGCCCCGGAGCACCTCGAGGGCGCCCGCACCCGTGGTGGTTCTGGACCCTGGACATGGCGGCATAGACCCCGGAGCAGTGGGATTTGTGCGCGAGCAAGAAACCGTGCTGGAAGTGGCCCTTCGCACCAAAAAGCTCCTCGAGGCCAGGGGCGTACGGGTCATTCTGACGCGAACCGTTGATAAGCACCTCTCGGCCAACAAGGCCGCCGACCTGGGCCTCCGGGCGCCCCTGGCCGACAGCAAACGCACGCTCTTTGTTTCTGTCCACGCCAATGCCCCCGAACGGGCCGCGCAGGGGATTTAGGTGTACTACTTTGGCGAGGACCTTGACCCGCGGACCTTGTCCAAAGCCATTCTTGAAAACGGTGGCGGGGCCACGGGGCCGGGCCCTA
>CAZIXH010000017.1:0-4017 GCA_964543055.1 uncultured bacterium | reverse complement strand
CCAAGTGGGCCACCGCGGCCAGCAGCACCCCGTCGGCATCGGCGGGGTTGGTGACCACCGGGCGAACCAGGTGGGGGATGCCCTCGTAGGGGGTGAGCTCGACCATCTTGGGGTCAATCATCAGGAAGCGCAGCTCGGTGGGGAGGTATTTGAACAGCAAGCTGGTAATCAGGGTGTTCACCGCCACCGACTTACCCGAGCCGGTAGAACCGGCAATCAGCAGGTGAGGCATGCGGGCCAGGTCTTTGACCCAGATCTCACCATCTATGCTCTTGCCCAGCACCATCGGCAGGGTGTCCTTGCTGCGGGCGAAGGCAGTGGACTGGATAGCCTCGCTGTAGCGCACCAGTTCGCGCTCGGCGTTGGGCACCTCGAGGCCAATCACGCTCTTGCCGGGAATGGGTGCCTCGATGCGCACCGAGCCTGCCGCCAGGGCCAGGGCCAGGTCGTTATGGAGGTTCTGTACCCGGCTGATTTTTTCGCCGGGGGCGGGCTCGAGCTCAAAGCGGGTCACGGTGGGGCCCCGTGACCAGCTCACCACCCGGGCTTCTACCCCGTGGTGTTGCAGGGTGTTGTTGATGTGCTCGACCTGCCGCTGGGTGATGATCTCCAGGGCCTTGGGGTCGTAGCGCGGCGCTTCGGGCTTGTCGAGCAAATCGAAGCTGGGTAGCACCAGGGCAGTTGAGGGTCTGGCTGCGGAGGCAGGCTGGGGTGCGCTATTCTTGGCAGGTTTGCCGGTTTTGGGCTTCTCGGGGGGTGGAACGGTTTTGTGGGTAGCCTCTACCTTGTCCGGTTCGGGAAACACGAAATCGAAGTCCAGCACCGGTTCGGTGGGCGGTTTGGCGGTTGCCACCGCAAAAGCAGGGGGCTCGGCTTGCAAGCCCTTCTCGAGCAAGGCCCGCAGCCCCGCCGGGTGGGCTTCTGCCGGGGCCGACTCCACCCACTCGGCCCAGCGCAGCCAGCCGTCCACCCGCTCCTCCAGGCCCAGGGTCAGCTCTTCCGACTCGCGCCAGCTCGCCAGGCGCCGATGGTGCTCGTCCAGGGCGGCCAGCAACGCCCGGGCAGTGGTGGGGTTGCTCAGGCTCTTGGCGGCAGCCTCGGCCTGGCGGGTGAGGGTCTGGGTTTTGGTCAGCAGGGTACCGATTTCCAGCACCAGCGCGGTGCGGCGCTCCTCGAGGGCCTGGGCCAGACCCTCGCCTTTCAGGGGAGCCGCCAGCGCTGCGGCCAGTCGCTCGAGGCGCACTGGCAGAGGCCGGGGCTCGGCAGCCAGCTTTCCAGCCAGCTCCTTGGCCCGTTCGGCTCGGAAATCGTCCAGTAGACGGGCAAATCCGATAATGGCCTCACCATCCTGGGGGTTGCGCCGGAAGGCTCTGAGGTCGTCTTGCAGGGTGTGCAGGGCCTTGTGCTCGGGGTAGCGCTCGGCCAAGGCCAGAGCTTCGTGCAGGAGTCGGGTGGCGGTCTGGGAAAGGCGATAGGCCCGGTGCAGACGCTGCGCGGCCAGCACCACCCGGCGGGTGCCTTTGCCCAGCAGGAAACCGGGTCGCTGGCGCAGGGCCATATCGGCCACAAAGCTAAGGGCCAGCAGGGGAATCAGCAGGCCGAAATTGCCGAGGTGGCTGGTCAGCAGGGAATGGAGGGATTCGCCCAGAGCGCCACCCAGCGGTTTGGAGGCATGAGCGACCAGGGGTAGGCTTACCAGGCCCCCCGCCGCAATGAGGGCAGTTCCCCTGAGAAAGCCCCCCAAAGGGCGGTCCAGCAGCAGCCAAACCCCCAAAAGCGCTAGCGTGGGTGGCACCAGCCAGGCCAGATACCCCAGGTTGCCCCAGAAAAACCCTTGCACCGTGCTACCCAGCTGTCCGGCCAGGTTGGAGCCAAAATAGATAGCGGCGGCCAGCAATACTGAGAGCCCCATCACGACCAGGGAGAAAGCCTCGAGGTCGCGCTTTCGCTCGGTGGCGGAGGCTTTACCTGTTTTATCGCCTTTAGATTTGCCCTTGGCCATCGTTTACGAGTCTAACATATCGACAATTAAACTTGACCCTGACAATAAACCAGCCAGTGAAGGTTGATAGTTTATCGTTCATGGTCGATAGTTGATGGTCCATGGTGTATGGCCGAAAGTCAAAGATAGTAGCCAGGGGCGGTTATAAGGGGGTTGCTTCAATCAAAAAACAGAGAAAAAGCGTGGGCCACATGCTGCCCACGCCGGTTGGTGTTGGTTCTTAACTATTTGGGGAGCGCCCGGATCACAGCGTCGGTAATCTCGAGTTCGTCGGCGGCGTACACCACCAGACCGCTACTGGCAGCCACTTTCTTGTCCAGCACAACGGCGAAGCCTTGCTGCTGGGCCACCCGTGCAATCACCTGGTCAATCTCTTCGGTGATGGGCTTCAAGACTGCATTACTACGCTCGGTCCACTTGCGCCCTGCTTCTTGCAGGCTTTGGGCCAGTACCCGGTAATCCTGCTGCTCCTTGGCGGTGGCATTTCCGGCCCTTAGCTTGGCTTCCAGGGGTTGAAGCTGGTCGCGGAGGGGCTTGAGCTCGCGCTCGGCCTGGGTGCGCACATCCTGTACCTTTTTGAAGTCCTTGTGGGCCTGTACGACTTTTTCGGCATCCACGTAACCGATGCGGGTAGGGGTGGGGCGGTTCTGCGCGATGAGCGAACCACCCAGTAGCAAACCTGCCAGCATCACCACAAACAACCAGTTTCTGTTCATCCTTTCACTCCATTACTTGGGCAAAGCCCGCACGATGGCCTGGGTAATATCGAGCTCCTGTGCGGCGTACACCACCAGACCACTGCTGGCAGCCACTTCCTGGTCGAGCACTATAGCAAAGCCCTGCTCCTGGGCTACTTTGCTTACGATTTTGTCAATATCTTCGGTGATGGGGCGGAGGGCAGCGTTCTGCTGGTTGTTCCACTTTGTGACCGATTCTTGCAGGTTTTGGCTCAGGGTTCGGTAGCTTTGTTGCTCCTGGGCCGTAGCATTGCCCGCGCGGATTTTAGCGTCCAGGGGTTGAAGCTGTTCGCGGAGGGGTTTGAGTTCAGCTTCAGCTTTAGCCTGAACCTCTTTCACCCTGGCAAACTGTGGATGGGCTTCAACCACGGCCCTTGCATTGAGATAGCCAATTTTGGTAGCTGTGGGTTGGTTTTGTGCTACCAGCAGGCTGCTCAGCAGCAGGCCAGCCAGTATCGGCACAAATAGCGAAAATCGCTTCATACGCGCCATACTGTAAGGGCCAGCCCTTAGCATAGGGTGAGAGCCAGGCCACTGGCGATTTAGGCCAGGCTGGGCTATGGTATCGCCTGTGAGGTCTGCGACCTCAAAACCAGAGGTGTGTGTCATGAAACGTTTACCTGTCTTGATCGTTTTGCTGTTGCTGGCGTTTACCTCGTCCGGTTTTGCTCAACGGGCCTTCCAACTCCGCATCTCGGTGCCTGCGCCCAGCCTGGGGTTTGGCCTCGAGGCCAACCTGCAACGCGACCTGGTAGCCCTCATCTACGGCGACGTGCGCTTTAGCGGCCCCAGCTTCCTGATTGGAGGCGAGGTGCTCTTCAAGCCCGACCTGGGTCAGTTTGACCGCGACCTGCGCGGCATCAAGCCCTACTTTGGCGGGGGATTGGGCCTGGGCTTGCCCAACGCCAACTTTGCCCTGACCCTGGATGCCGGAATCGAGTTTGCCCTCGACCGCGATACCGGCCTGTTCATCGGCGGTCAGAGCATCTTTCCCTTTAGCAGCTCACCTTCGGCCCGACTGCTGTTTGGAGCAACGTTCCGTTAGCACCCCGCCGGAAAGTGGGTAGTGTTTGTGGCCTCCTGCCTTATGCAGGGGGCTTTTGCTGAAGTTTAGCTCTCTTTGAGCAGACCCCAACTGGTCACTGCGGGATACGAGCCCAACACTTTGACAAACGAAGCCCGGCGCAACAGGGTCAGCAAAGCCTGAGACGGGCCGGGGTCTTCGGCGTGGCCCTCGAAATCGGCGTAGAAGATGGGGGAGAAGGGTCGGTCGGGGTC
>CAZIXH010000016.1:0-16174 GCA_964543055.1 uncultured bacterium | reverse complement strand
GGGTACGCGCGTAGTTCAGGGTTTCCTCTACCGCATTCCAGTCCACCCCACCAGGCTGGTCGGAGGGCCAGTGCCAGTGGGGGGGTGTCCCGTTTTCTAATCGAATGAGGGTCAGGCATGGAATTTTACGGGCTGCAAAGGGTCGGGTGTCGAAAAAGGCCAGGGTGTACACCAGGGGCCTTGCGCCGGGAAGCATCCGGGCCCGCTCGAGCAAGCCCCCCAGGTAGGCATGGTAGACCAGCATTCCCTCGCCGGTGGCATAAAACAGCTCACCCTTGCCCACGTTATCTATGTTGAGCACCAGGGCATCCGGTGGAACCCACCTCGAGCGCGCCAGGTGCTCAGCCCCTTTGGCCCCCACTTCCTCGCTGCCGGTGAGGGCCAGCATCACCCGGTAGTCTGGCAGGGGGTTCTGGGTCAGTTCCTCGAACAACGCCACCGCCACCGCCACCCCGGTTGCGTTGTCGTTGGCCCCGTTGACATAGGGCTCCCGCAACTCCCGCAGGATCAGGAGGGCGGCCTGCACCAGAAAATACAGGCCCAGCAACTGCGACACCACCGGCACCAGGGCGCCAAAGGGCAGCGCCGTAGCCAGCACCGCATTGAGCAAAAAATTGCGTCGGAAATACCTCACCTGCTTTGGGTGGTAGAGGAAAAAGGTCTTGGCGGTGTCGTAATGGGCCATCAGAACCAGGGTTTTGCAGCCCTGGCCGGTCTGGGCCAGCACATTCTGCGAGGGATAGCGGTCAAAGAGCCGCCGCCAGGGCACCCACCAACCCGAAAAATGCGCCCAGAAGCCATAGGTTCCCAGCAGGGCCAGCCACCAGAGCCCCCCCAAACCGCCCGAGGCCAGCAACAGGCTTATCAGGATGAGCTCGGGGCCATAGCTGCGTGGGGCCTGGAAGGTCTGCGTTTCCACCGAGATACCTGCCCCAGGGCGTGCCAGGTAGTCTTTGAGCTGCTGGGCCGCCTGGGCCTCGAGGGCCGTGGCGCTTCCCCGGTGCGGCAGGGCGCAAAGAGCTTCCCAGAGTTTTCGCACGGCCCCAGCATAAGGCTGGAGGCTCCAGACTGAAAACAAAAACCGACAGTTGACAGCTTTACCCCAGGCTCTGTGCGCCAAGCCCCTGGTTCACGCAAAGTCCAGGGCTTAAACTTGAAGATATGGGTAAGAAACGCCGGGAAGAAAAGCTCAAGCGCAAAGCACAACAGCGCACCCCGCTTTCAGGCCGGGACATGCTGCGTATTTTTCCCAGCCTGTTGTTGCGGGCCTTTATTGTGGTTATGCCGCTCACCCTGCTCATGACCTTCCTGGGGGCTAGCGGGGTGACGCTCTTTAACAACTTCTGGGTACAGATGGGCGCCTACCTGGCGGCCTACATCGTGTTCAACAAGTTTATCTTTGGCCCCGTCCGTAACTACCGCCCGGCCAACCCGCCCAACGCAAAGTAGAGCGCTCGTCACATATTTTGAGCCATCCGACATCAAGAAAGCCTTGTCCCGAACAGAACAGTGGCTGCCGGGATGGGCGGCCACGTCTGTGAAGAGCGCGATAAATCAAAGTCCCATGTCGCAGGTCTCAGGTCACAAGCCAAAAGCGCGTCTGTGGCCAGGGGCCATGGAAGTTCTCTGCCACAGCAAGGGTAGGCGACATCGTCCGTAGACCAACAAAACGCCTCGAGCTTTCGGCCCTTTTCAGCATTTGAAGCTGGAGCAACCCTGGGAATGGGACCGTTTATAGCCGCTTTGCATCGGCCCAGAAGCCTTCCAGGTCGTAGTACTCGCGGGCTTCGGCGCTCATCAGGTGAACCAGCACCGGGCCATAGTCCAGCAGAATCCAGCGCGGGCTGGGGCCCTCGACCTTATTCGCCCGGATGCCCTCGTCTTCCTGGAGCTTTTCCCGCACGGCCCGCTCGAGGGCTTGCAGGTGGGGCTGGGAGGTCCCGGTGGCAATCACAAAGTAGTCCAGCGAGTCGGAGACGCCGGTCAGGTCGAGTGCGACCACGTTCTCGGCCTTTTTGTCCTCCAGGGCTTGTTTGATGTGCTCAATCAGCGTTTGGGTGTCAATGGTTTTGACCATTCGACCTCATTGTACACAATGGGTTGCACTGTCTATCTGACCTCGGGAATGTACTCGAACTCGTGCTGCCCAAAGTGCACGGTGTCGCCGGCCCGCACGCCGTGGGCCTTGAGGGCCTGTTCAACCCGGTAGCGCTTGAACAGCTCCTGCAAGTAGCCCGCAGCCTCCATCAGGTCGCCCTTAAGCCGGTTCAGGTGGCGCTCGACCTGGGGGGCCTCGAGCACAAACACCCCCTCCTCTACCTGGGTGACCTTGATGTAGTCGGGGGTCTCGGGCCTGGGCCTGGGCTGCTCCATTCTGGGTTTGGGCGCGGCCCGCACCAGCGCAAACAGGGCCTCTACCAGCTCGGGTAACCCCTGGCGGGTCTGGGTGGAGGTGGGCAGCACCGGCAGGCCGGTCTGGGAAAGCTCGCTCAGCAGGGCCTGGGTCTCCTCGGGGGCTAGCAGATCGGTTTTGTTCAGGGCAACGAGGGCCTGGCGGGTGAGCAGCTCGGGGTCGTAGGAGCGCAGTTCGGCCTGGAGGGTTTGCAGGGTCTCTTGCGGTTGGTCGGCGCCATCGAGCACATAGAGCAGGACTCGAGTCCGGGCAATGTGCCGCAGAAACTCCAGCCCCAGGCCCTTGCCCTTAGCCGCCCCCTCGATGATGCCGGGGATGTCGGCCATGGTGATGCGCTCGAGGTCGCGCTCAATTACACCCAGGTTGGGCGAAAGGGTGGTAAAGGGGTAGCTGGCAATCTTGGGCTGGGCATGGGTCAGGGCGGCCAGCAGGCTGCTCTTGCCCGCGTTGGGGTAGCCTACCAGGCCCACATCGGCCAGGAGCATCAGCTCGAGGCGCAGCTTACGCTTCTCCCCTTCCTCGCCCGCCTCGGCAAAGCGGGGGGCCTGACGGGTAGGGGTCACGAAGCGGGGGTTGCCCCAGCCGCCCCGGCCCCCTCTGGCCGCCACGAAGGTCTGGCCTTCCTCGACCAGGTCGGCCAGCAACTCGCCGGTCTCGGCATCGTAGACCCGTGTACCCCGTGGCACCTCAATAATCAGGTCTTTCCCCGACTTGCCAAACAGCCCCTTACCCATGCCGTGCTGGCCGTTTTCGGCTTTGTAGACCCGCTTGGAAAGATTCGACAGCGAGTCCACCTGGGCCAGCGCCCGCAGGATGATGGAGCCCCCATCGCCGCCATCACCGCCGTCGGGGCCGCCCTTGGCAATGTACTTTTCGCGCCAAAAACTAATGCAACCGTCGCCTCCGCGCCCGGCGGCCACGGTAATCTCGAGGATGTCCCTGAACATAACCGCAAGCTAAAGCCGAAGGCCGAGCACGAGGGCTTCAGCCTTCGGCTACTGGCAAAACCTAGTCGCCCGCCCTGGCCAGCTCGACGGGCTTGACCCGCACAAAGCGGCCCATCCGACCCTTGTCGGCAAACTCCACCACTCCATCTACCAGGGCGAAGAGGGTGTAGTCGCGGCCCTGGCCCACGCCCTCGCCGGCGCGAAACTTGGTGCCGCGCTGGCGTACCAGCACGTTACCGGCCTTGACCACCTGACCCTCGAAGCGCTTGACCCCCAGGCGCTTGGCTTGGCTGTCGCGCCCGTTTTTAGTTGAACCCAGACCTTTTTTGTGTGCCATATACTCCCTCCGGGACGCTGAAGGCTTCTAGCGGATGATCCCCAGCTATAAGCTATGGGCTATCGGCTATCAGCTTCAGGCGCGAATCTCCTTCACCACAATCTCGGTGTAGGGCTGGCGGTGGCCCCGCTTGCGGCGGTAGTGGATTTTGGCCTTGAACTTGGCCACCACCACCTTCTTGCCCTTGCCGTGATCGACCACCTCGGCCACTACTTTGGCACCCGGAACGGTTGGCGTACCGATCACCGGCTTCTCGCCGCCCAGCATCAGGGCATCGAACTCGACGGTATCGCCGGGGTTGGCCTCGAGCTTCTCCACGCGCAGCTTGCTGCCTGCTTCTGCGCGGTATTGTTTACCACCCGTCTTGATAATTGCGTACATAACCACACTCTCCAGTTAGCCGTTTGGGATGCCGGTGCAATCCAACAAACAGCTCGGGTCTTTTGACCCAGCCAACTGACAACTATAGCGGCTATGGCGAATTGTTTCAAGTGCCGCTCGAGCATGAGACTCCAAAAATGACCCATAGCACTCCGTGGAACCAAACCGCATGAAGGGTCTGCGGAATCATCCAGGGTTATCGCGAGGAAAACCGCAAGCAGTTCCGTTAACGCAAGGGGGCAATCCAGCTTGGAAATTTCCAAAAATATGGTAGGCTCTCTTCTGCGGATGGGCAGGAGTTCCCAAACCTGCTCCCGCCCACGGCGGAGGCTTCACTTGATAAGCACCATCTCTGTCGTTGATTTGGCCGAAAAAGTGCGCCAGCAGGTCAAACCTGAGCGCTACGAACATATTTTGCGGGTCGCCGAGCTGGCCGCAGAAATTGCTAAAGCCAACGGCCTTGACGTGGAAAAAACCTACCTGGCCGCCATCCTGCACGATGCTGCCCGTGATTTGAGCGAGCAGCAATTGATGGAGCTGGCACCGCCGGAAATCGCACTCGAGCGCAACCATCCCTTATCGCTTCATGGCCGTGCTGGGCGCAAGCTGGCCGAGCAATGGGGCATCGTGGATGAAGAAGTGCTCGAGGCCATCGAGGGGCACGTGTACGGGGTTCGCCCCGATCACAGGCTGGGCATGGCCCTCTATATTGCCGATGTCTCGGAGCCGGGTCGAGGGGTGAACCACGACATCCGGGAGCTGGCACTTGCCGGGCAGCTTTTGGAGGCCTACCAAAAAGCTGTCATCTGTAAGATCAGGTATCTACAAAGCAAGGGCATCGAACCCCATCCAAGAACCCTGGCCGCTTACAAAGCGGTCCTGGAACAGCGCGGGGAGGACTGCTAAAACGTAACCGGCCTATTTGCCCTGGGTACGCCACCCAGGGCTTTTTTTGGGTGGTCTATTACGCTCCCGATCGCCAGGTTTTGTAATCTATGGGTCATGGCACAACCGCGAACACCCCATCGGATCAGACGGGGGTCGTTGGTACGAACTCGCCGTGCGGGGCCGCGGCTTTCGCTGGTTTTGCTCGGGCTGGCCCTGCTGACCCTGGCAGGGGCCCTGGCGTATGGGCCGCAGCTTCGGGAGGTGCAGGCGGGATTCTTTGGCGAGTACCGGGGAAGTGGCCCGGTCGAGGAGCTGAGCCTGGTGGTAGCGGCCCGCGACACCGAATACTGCGGCTACCATACGGCCTGTGGGCCGGGGCTGCGTACCGATACCATCTTTTACATCCGCCTGCGCGGCTCAGAAGCCACCGTGGTAGCCATTCCCCGCGACCTGCGCTACAGCGGCGAAACCCCTGCGGGGTATTACGAAGGCAAGATTAATTCGGTCTACGAGCGGGGCGGTGGGGCCGAGGGCTTGCGGCAGGCCGTCGAAAACCTGCTGGGCGTGCCGGTACAGCACTACCTGATCCTGACCTTCGAGGCCGTGATGAAGCTGGTGAATGCGGTGGATGGCGTGGATGTGGTGCTGCCCTATCCGATGAAATACACCGACCGGGCCGCGGGCCTTTACATAGATTTTCCGGCAGGGCCAGTTCATCTGAACGGGAAAGATGCCGTCAAATACATGCGCTTTCGCCGCTGGGAAGGCTCCGACCTGGGCCGGCTGGACCGCATCAAAGAGGTGATGGGGCTGGCCCTGCGGAAAGCCCAAAGCCCTCGCTACTGGCCGCGCCTGCCCGGGGTTGCCAGCGCGGTGTGGAGCGCCCTCGAGACCACCTTTCCCCTCACCGATGCCCTGCAACGGCTGCCCAACCTGCGGAGTCTGGCCCTCAAGAGCGCGACCCTGCCCACCCTCGAGGAAGGCAGTTATCTGGTACTGGATCAGGCCGCCATGGCTTCTTTCACGGCGGGTCTGCTGGGCTACACCCCCGATGCCGAGGTGATGGCCCGAATGGTACAGGCCGAAGCCCTGGGCCTCAAAACCCTGCTCCTGGACCGGAGTGGGGCGGGGCTGGGCGAACGCTACCGGCAAGGCTTTGTGGAGCTGGGCATCCCCCCCCCGGAAGTGCAGACAGGCGAGGTAGGGGGCACCAGCCTGGTACTGGTGCGCAGTGGGGTCTCGATTGTGGGGCGGGAGTCGCCTGCCTTTCTGCTGGCCAAGGACTACGCCGATCTGCTACACCTGCCCCTAGAGACCCGCATCCGCCTCGAGCCCAGGGGCTACGATGTGATTATCGTGCTGGGGCCGGAATAAACCGCCACAGGCGATATTTCCCCGCCCGGCGCTGTTCGCTATTCACCCCTGGGCACCCGATGCTCCTCCTCGGGCAGGGGTTCCTCGTCGGGGTCGAAGGCGTAGTAGAGCTTGAGCGGGTGCAGAGAGACCACCCGCAAAATCTCGGTGCAATCCGGGCACTCCACCTCGAGGCCCACCCACGGGCCCGCCACCTCCACCAACCCGCCACACACCGGACATTTGGCCACTTCCAGGGTTTCCATCCTTCACCTCCCGAAGTCAGGGCAGAAGCCGAACCCTCCTGTACAACCTCCAGCATGGCAGCTCAGGCGGGACCGAATGTCCCTTCGGATGATGTCCGGCCAACTGCCTCAGCCAGTGGCTGTCACCCTCAACCAGAGGATAGCAGGCTGGGCTATAATCGGCTGTACTCGAGGCCAACCTATGGCAACCGCAACCGTACCACAACCCCACGTGCCGGAGCGCAACCCCGGTACCCCCTTCGACCCCAGTGCCCTCGAGGGTGCTCTGGTCAACAAAAGCGCCATCGAACGCCGGGCCGCCACCCTGCCCACCCGCCGCAGCGTTAAAAAGGAATGGCAGGCAGCCTGGCTACTGCATGCCATCCGAACCATAGACCTCACCACCCTCTCGGGCGACGACACCCCCGGCACCGTGCAGCGCCTGTGCGCCAAGGCCCGCCAGCCGGTGCGCCCCGAGCTGCTACAGGACCTGGGGGTGCCCGGCTTGCGCCTTACTACCGGGGCGGTCTGCGTCTACCACGAGATGGTGCCCACCGCAGTAGCGGCCCTGGAAGGTTCGGGCATACCGGTAGCTGCGGTCTCGACAGGCTTTCCAGCGGGCCTCAACCCCCACCGCCTCAAGCTGCAAGAGATCGAGGCCTCCGTCGCGGCGGGCGCCAGCGAAATTGACATCGTCATCTCGCGCCGCCACGTGCTCACCGGCAACTGGAAAGCCCTCTATCAGGAGGTGCGCGACTTCCGCGAGGCTTGTGGCCCGGCACACATGAAAAGCATTCTGGCCGTCGGCGAGCTGGGCACCCTCAAAAACGTCTTCAAGGCCAGCATGGTCTGTATGCAGGCTGGCTCCGACTTCATCAAAACCTCCACCGGCAAGGAAACCGTAAATGCCACCCTGCCAAACAGCCTGGTGATGGTGCGGGCCATCCGCGCCTACTACGAGCAGACCGGCCACAAGGTAGGGTTCAAGCCCGCCGGGGGCATCCGCAGCGCCAAGCAGGCCCTGGACTGGCTCATCCTGATGAAAGAGGAGCTGGGCCACGAATGGATGCAGCCCCATCTGTTCCGCATTGGGGCCAGCGCCCTCCTGAACGACATTGAGCGGCAGCTCGAGCACTTCGCCTATGGGCGCTATGCCTCGATGCAGTACCAGCCCCTGGGGTAAAAGAATGCCGATAGCCGATGGTCTATAGCCGTTAGCCCAAAGACTTCACCCTAGTGGTCTGGTGACAAAGTAATCTGGAGACCTCCAATGAACCCAACTTTTACCCTTGACTTCTTGTTGTCATTCCGAGGCGCACGCAGTGCAACGAGGAATCTGATTCTGCATCGGTACACGAAATACAGTGGACTGTGGCGCAGCAGATTCCTCACCATGCTTCGCTCCGTTCGGAATGACCGGAAAGTAAAGTTACCAGAGCACCTAGCTCTATTGCGCCTATTTACCCGGCAATAAGCCAAGTTCTCCAAGAGCCAAACCCGCCCTGAACTGGAGCAAAGCATGACCCTTAGCGAACTTATGGAGACCCTTCCCTATGGCCCCGCTCCGGAGGCCGCCCAACCCGCGCTGGACTGGCTGAAGGCCCACCAGGGCAAATTCGGGCTTTTCATTGGGGGCAGGTGGCGCGACCCGGCCCAGAAAGAATGGTTCGCCACGCACAACCCCGCCAACGCCCAGAAGCTGGCCGAGGTGGCCCAGGCCAGCGCTGCCGATGTGGACGAAGCCGTCAAAGCGGCCCGCAAGGCCCTGGTGGGCTGGCAACAGACCCCCGGCCACGTGCGGGCCCGCTACCTGTATGCCTTGGCCCGGCAGGTACAGAAACACGCCCGGCTGTTTGCCGTGCTGGAAACCCTGGACAACGGCAAGCCCATCCGCGAGACCCGCGACATTGACATTCCCCTGGTGGCCCGCCACTTCTACTACCACGCAGGCTGGGCTCAGCTGATGGAAAGCGAGCTGCCCGGCTACGCCCCGGTGGGCGTGGTGGGGCAGATCATCCCCTGGAACTTTCCCCTGCTGATGCTCTCGTGGAAGATTGCCCCGGCGCTGGCCATGGGCAACACGGTGGTGCTCAAGCCTGCCGAGTTTACGCCCCTCACTGCGCTCCTCTTTGCGGAAATCTGCCAGAATATCGGGCTACCGCCGGGAGTAGTGAACATCCTCACCGGCGACGGCTCAACCGGGGCGGCTTTGGTGGCGCATCCGGGGGTGGACAAGATAGCTTTTACCGGCTCGACCGAGGTGGGGCGGCTCATCCGCAAAGCCACAGCGGGCAGCGGGAAAAAGCTCTCGCTCGAGCTCGGTGGTAAATCGCCCTTCCTGGTTTTCGAAGACGCCGACCTCGACAGCGCGGTGGAGGGCGTGGTGGACGCCATCTGGTTCAACCAGGGGCAGGTCTGCTGCGCGGGCTCGAGGCTCCTGGTTCAGGAGGGCATCGCCGAAAAGATGTACGCCAAGCTGCGGGCCCGCATGGAAAAACTGCGCTGCGGCGACCCACTGGACAAGGCCGTGGACATCGGGGCCATTGTGGCGCCGGTACAGCTCCAAAGAATCGAGCGCCTGGTGCAGAAGGGCCTGGAAGAGGGCGCCGAACTCTGGCAGCCGAGCTGGGCGGTGCCAAGCCAGGGGTGCTTTTATCCCCCCACCCTGTTCACCCAGGTTGCCCCGGCCTCCACCATCGCCCAGGAGGAAATTTTTGGGCCCGTTTTGGCCGCCCTGACCTTCCGCACCCCGGAAGAGGCCGTCCGGCTGGCCAACAACACCCGCTACGGCCTGGCTGCTTCCATCTGGAGCGAGGACATCAACCTGGCCCTGGACATCGCCACCCAGATCAAGGCTGGCACCATCTGGATCAACAGCACCAACCTTTTCGACGCGGCCAGCGGCTTTGGCGGCTACCGCGAGTCGGGCTTTGGGCGCGAGGGCGGCAAGGAGGGGCTGTGGGAGTACGTGAAAAAAGCCCAAGGCCCAGGGCCCAAAGCTCAAAGCCGTAAAACCAAGGCTCAATCTCGGGCTGCTAAGGAACCGCCCGGCCTTCAGCCCTCCGTTAGCCTTCAGCCCCCCATAGACCGCACCGCAAAGCTCTTTATCGGCGGCAAGCAGGCCCGGCCCGATAGCGGCTACAGCAAGGCGGTGTATGCCCCCGATGGGCGACTTCTGGGCGAGGTGGGGCTGGGCAACCGCAAGGATATTCGCAATGCGGTGGAGGCTGCCCGCGCGGCTTTTGAGGGTTGGCGTAAGGCCACCGCGCACAACAAGGCGCAAATCCTGTACTTTCTGGCCGAAAACCTGTCCGAGCGGGCCGAGGAGTTTGCCCACCGAATCCACCAACAGACCGGACAGGACGGCCAAAGAGAGGTAGAAGCGGCCCTCGAGACCCTGTTCACGGCGGCGGCCTGGGCCGACAAATACGAAGGGGTGGTGCACCCCACGCCCATCCGCAACGTAACCCTGGCCGTTCCCGAGCCCATTGGCGTGATGGGGATTCTCTGCCCCGACGATCAGCCGCTGCTGGCCCTGGCCAGGCTGGCCGGAACCGCGCTAGCCCTGGGCAACACCCTGGTGGTGGTGCCCTCGCCAGTGGCCCCCCTGACCGCCACCGACTTTTATCAGGTGCTCGAGACCTCCGACATCCCTGCCGGTACGTTCAACATTGTGACCGGCGAGCGCGACGAACTAGCCAAAACCCTGGCCGAGCACGACGATGTGGACGCAGTCTGGTACGCCGGGCCCCAGGCCGGACGCGCCCTGGTCGAAAAGGCCAGCGCCGGGAACATGAAACGCACCTGGACGCTGCCCGATAGCGGAGCCTTGCCCGACACCGACGAAATCCTGCGGCAGGCCACCCAGATAAAGAACATCTGGGTGCCTTACGGGGCCTAGGGTCAGCGGCTTTAGGCTTTCGGCCTAGCCTTGCCTGGCTTTACCGCTGCTGCAAGGTCAGGGTATAGGTGTAGGTGCGGCTCTGATTGGGGGCCAGGGTAAAGCGCAGGCGGTAGCCCTCGGGGATGCGCTCGAGGCCCTCTCCTTCCAGCGTGAAGGGCTGGGGCATGAACTCCTGAATTTCGACCTCCACCGGATAGGCTTTGGGGTTTTGCACACGGGTGGTCACCCGGAAGCGGTTGCGGGCCTGTTGCTCTACCTGCCGGGTGGCCCGGCCTTCGGGGTCGGGGCCTAACATCAGGTTGACGTTGTTGCCTTTGGCGGTATCGCCGGTAGCGGCCTGCCCTACAAACACCCCTTGCTCACGGATGCTCACCACCCCGGCGGCCAGGTTTTCCGGGGCCGCAAAACGAAAACCCCTTACAAAAGCCAGCTCACGTTCGGTGCTGAAGCCGGTTTGCAAGCGCCACACATAGACCGGCTGCACCCGGGTGCGTATGAAGGGCAGCTCGGTGAGGCCGGGCTCGAGCGTCACCTCTCCCGGCAAGCGGTAGCGGTAGGTGCCCGCCGCCTCTCCCACAAACTCGGCGTCCGCCACTTCTGCGGCGGCAGGGGCAGCCTGCAACATCCGGGTTTCAGGGCGGGGGGCAGGCACACTGAACCCCCCTTCCAGCAAAGGCACACTCCCGGCTACCAGGTCGGTGCGACCCAGGCGTACCGTGCGGCCCAGTCCGTTGGTCAGGGTCGCCCAGCCAGTCAGCTCGCCATCCTCGAGGGTGTAGCGCAGGTTCCAGGTCAGGCCTCGAGTCAGGTACGCCAGGGTACCCGCCCCACCCCCGGAATACCGGAAAATCACCTTGGGGCCTGGCGCAGCACTGAATCCGCTGGGGTCGGGATAGGCTACTGTTCCAGGCAACCCCACCAGGTAGCGGCCCTCGTACAGATACAGGTTCCGCTCGGCGCTCACCAGGGTGGCCTTGCGCCACTGGCCCTCCCAGTAAAACTGCACCTCCTTACCCACATAGGCAGCCAGAGGGCTCTGTTGAGCGACCACCTGCACCCGGCGCGACTGCTCCGCAACCCCCATCAAACGAAGCGTACCCGGTACCAGACTCTGAAACAGGGTTTCCCCTGGCTCCCAGATCCACTCATTTTGCGGCAGGGTTTGCGGCTGCCGAAGTTCAGCAAAGCCCCGATAAATAACGGTCTCCTGAGCCTGCACTGTCCCCAGTAGTACCACCATCCATAACAGAAAATGCTTTTGCATGGCCTCAGTAAATCATCAGGTAGGCAACCAGGGGTGAGAGCAAGCTCATCAAATTTTGACCCTCCCCTGCAACACAAGTCGCTTCACTGGTGCAACTCGAGCCATCCGGGATTGAGAATCCTTTGTCCTGGAAAGAACATTGGCCACCCAGATGGGCGGCCAAAAAAACCAGCGCCCTCATCGGGCGCTCGCTAAAGGGGTTTGAATCAGTTCAGACCCGGGATGTCGTCGCGGATGCAGGCTTTGAAATGGCCGGGCGAAACTTCTTTGAGTTCGGGCACGGTGTTGGCACACTCCGCAATCGCGTAGCGGCAGCGGGTACGGAAAACGCAGCCCGAGGGCGGGTTGATGGGGCTGGGAATATCCCCCTGCAGCACGATACGCGCGCGCTTGATGGTGGGGTCGGGGGTGGGAATGGCCGATAGCAGGGCTTCAGTGTAGGGGTGGCGCGGCTTCAAGTACAGGTCTCGTGAGGGGGCCAGCTCCATCACCTTACCCAGGTACATTACCGCGATGCGGTCGGAGATATACTCCACCACCGCCAGGTCGTGGGCGATGAACAGAATGGTCAGCCCAAGCTGCTCCTTGAGGTCTTGAAGCAGGTTAACCACCTGGGCCTGAATCGATACGTCCAGAGCCGAGACCGGCTCATCAGCCACAATGAACTCAGGGCGTACCGCCAACGCTCGAGCAATCCCAATGCGCTGACGCTGACCACCTGAGAACTCGTGGGGATAGCGGCGCACGTGGTCGGGGTTGAGGCCCACCAGTTGCAGCAGTTCGGCCACACGCTCGTTGCGGGCCTGGGCAGAGCCTTCCAGGTTGTGGATGACCAGTGGCTCTGCAATGATGTCCCCCACCGTCATACGCGGGTTGAGCGAGGCAAAGGGATCCTGGAAGATAATCTGCATTTTGCGGCGGTAGCTCCGCAGTTGGTTTTTAGGCAGATGGGTAATGTCCTGTCCGTCAAATCGGATGGTTCCCTCGGTAGGCTCAATCAGACGGAGGATGGTACGGCCCACAGTGGTCTTACCCGAGCCGGACTCCCCCACCAGGCCCAGCACCTCGCCCTTCTTAACCGCAAAACTCACGTCGTTGACCGCTTTGACATTGGCTACCACTCGAGAAAGAATCCCCCCACGAATAGGGAACCACTTCTTGAGGTTGGTTACCTCAACCAGGTTGGCTGTTGTCGTACCAGGGGTTGCTACGCTCATGCTCCCACCGCCTCGCCTTTTTGAATCTCAGCCCAACGCACGCAGCGCACCATGTGACCGTTACCAGCGTCTTGCAAGACTGGTATGTCCTGGTCACACAGGCCCGGCTTGAAGAATTTGCAGCGCGGGTGGAAGGCGCAACCCTGAGGCAGGTTGAGCGGGTTGGGCACGTTACCCGGAATGGCTTCCAGGCGCTGTTGGTGCGTGGCCGCCAGATCCAGGCGGGGCACCGAGTTCAAAAGACCCATGGTGTAGGGGTGCAGGGGCTTTTTAAAGGTGGGCACCACATCAGCTTCCTCCACCGCCCGCCCCGCGTACATCACCACTACCCGGTCGGCCATCTCGGCCACCACACCCAGGTTGTGGGTGATGAACAGGATACTCATGCCAATCTCTTCCCTCAGCTTGTTCATGAGCTCCAGAATCTGGGCCTGGATGGTCACATCCAGCGCAGTGGTGGGCTCGTCCGCAATGAGGAGGGAGGGATTGCAGGAGAGCGCCATGGCAATCATCACCCTCTGACGCATACCGCCCGACATCTGGTGGGGATAGTTGGACAGGCGTTTTTTAGGTTCAGGGATGCCTACCAGATCGAGCATCTCGGCAGCCTGATCCAGGGCTTCCTTCTTGCTCTTGCCCTGGTGCAGTACGATGGCCTCGGCAATCTGGTCACCCACGGTATACACGGGGTTGAGACTGGTCATGGGCTCCTGGAAGATCATGGCAATGTCGTTGCCACGAATCTTGCGCATGGTGGCCTCATCTTCCTTGACCAGATCACGGGTTTTGCCATCTTTGCCCCTAAAAAGCACTTGCCCACCGACAATCTTGCCGGGGGGGTTGGGAATCAGGCGCATCATGGCCAGGCTGGCAACCGACTTACCGGAGCCCGACTCACCTACCACCGCCAGGGTTTCGCCTTTGTCAATGTGGAAAGACACCCCGTCTACGGCCTTGACCACCCCGTCGTCGGTGAAAAAGTGAACCTTGAGGTCTGTAACATCCACCAACCGTTTCTCGTCCATTCCCACTCCTAATCACTGCGATAGCAGGTTGCGACATTATATCGCCATCGGGGCCACATTCATCAAAACCATCGCCCTACACTTTGGTGCGAGGGTCGAGGGCATCGCGCAAACCGTCCCCCATGAAATTGTAGGCCAGCACCGCCAGCAGGATAAAAACCCCTGGAATCAGAAGCCAGGGTCGCTCACTAAAGGCCGTAATGCCGGTAGCCTGGGCCTTGGAAAGCATCAAACCCCAGGAGGTAGCCGGTTCCTGGATGCCCAGCCCCAGGAAGGAGAGACCCGACTCACCCAGGATGAAACCAGGAATGGCCAGCGTGACCGCCACAATTAAGTAAGTGTAGGTTCCTGGCAGTACGTGTCGAATGATGATCCGGGCATCCCCGGCCCCCAGGGCCTGAGCCGCCTGAGCAAACTCCATCTCGCGCAGTTGTAGCACCTGACTGCGAATGATACGAGCCAGCCCTCCCCAGTTCACGAAGGAGAGAATGGTCACCACCAGCACGAAGCGCACCGCAGGCGGCACTTCCATGGGGATGAGCACCGAAAGGATGATCAGCAAAAACAAATCGGGAATGGCCGCCAGCACCTCCACCGCACGCATGATGATGGTGTCCAGGTCTAGTTCAATGCGCGGCCAGAGCAGAATATACCCAATAGCCCCCAGCAACACTGCACCAATCAAACCCGCGATGATGGCTTCCAAACCCCGGCTGCTCTGCCAGAACCCCCAGACGGTGATCCAGAGCAACCAGGCTATTCCCCCCCAGGCCGAAAGCCAGAGCAGGGCCCTTGCCAGGTGGCTCCGCCAGACCAGGAAGTACATCAGCACACCCAGCCCCACAAGGCCCACCACCAGGCCCAGACCCCCTAGGGCCAGGGTGCTCACGCGCTGGAGATCGGGCCGAATGTAGCGCTCGTAACCCTGAAGCATTCCCCAGAGTAAAGCTGCTATCAGCACCAGGCCGATAAGCGCCAGCAGATGATCCAGCGGGCGACTTCCGCGCACAAATTCCCAAAAACGTGGGTTCAATAACCCGATACTGAAAGTGACCGGGCGACCCGCGTAGAAGCCAGAGATACTGCCCATGAAAATACCGATCAGGAGCGCCAGGGCCACCGCAAAGATGCCAATGGTCAGGCTGATGCGGGCTCCAAACCAGATGCGGCCCCAGATATCACGGCCAAAGTCGTCGGTACCCCACAAAAAGAGTTTGGCCTGGTCTTCCAACAGCCAGGGGCCCCCCATCAGGCGCAGGTTGGTGGGAATAAGCCCCAGGAAACGATAGGGCTCACCCTGGACGAAGAAATAAATAGGGTAGCGGCCCTTCTCGCAATCGGTGATGACCTCAACCTTGAAGGTCTCGAGGTTCCTGCGCCGCTCGGCAGCGCACACATAGGGCCGGGTGAGACGCCCATTCTCATCTCGCCAGAATATCTGTGTAGGCGAGGCAAAGGAGAAATCGCGGAAGCTTTTCTCTTCGGGGTAAGGAGCCAAGAAGTCGGCAAACAGAGCCCCCAGGTAAAACACCAGCAGCACCGCTGCGCCCAAGCGAGCCAAGGGATGCCGCTTGAAGCGAATCCAGGCTTGCTGGAAAAAGCTCCGGTTGACCTGGGGGGTAGTGTTCAATTGCGCTCTTCGTATCATGCCAGTTCCCCCCTAGCTGTAACGGATGCGCGGGTCCACCCAGGCCAGGAGCAGATCCGAGACCACGTTGCCGATCATCAACAAGACGGTGGTGATGGTAATGAGGCCCATAATCACATAGATGTCAATGGCCGAGATAGCCTCTAAAAGCGCAGGGGTAATGCCCGGCCAGGCCATAGTGACCTCCACCAGTCCGGCACCCCCAATCAGGCCCGGCAACAACCCCCCAATACCGGCGATAAAGGGGATGACTGCGTTACGCAGGGCATGTTTGTAAATCACCACCCGCTCGTTCAAACCCTTGGCCCGCGCCGTACGGATGTAGTCCTGTGAGAGTACGTCCAGCATCTGGCCCCGCATCACTCGCATCAACCCAGCCAGGCCCGAAGTGCCCACCACAATGACCCACGGGAAGGCCTGCCCGATGACGTTGGGGACCCTGGCCCAAAGGGGTGACTCGGTATAGGGCAGCCGCCCGGGCAGGCACGGCCCTTGCACACGCGGCCCGAGCCACACCAAGACGCGCCTGTCAAACACCCCCAGCCCCACCCA
>CAZIXH010000015.1:0-7453 GCA_964543055.1 uncultured bacterium | reverse complement strand
GGGATTCGAACCCCTGACCTTCTGAATGCCATTCAGACGCGCTCCCAACTGCGCCACAGCCCCGCAAACAGCAAGGGAAAGTATAGGGGGCAAGGCCGGTCTCGTCAAGCCTCGTCGGTGGGGCGCTCGTAGGGAACCTCCACACCCTCGTAAATCTCGTCCAGGTTCAGGCTCATCTCTGGGCAGGGAATGGGAACGCTGCCCTCCCCCACCGCGTCCAGGTACAGCCAGTGCTGGCCCTCGCGGTAGTAGGCTTCGACCCGGCGCGCGAGGGAGTCTACCAACACATACGCCCGCAAGCTGGGAATCTGGCGGTACTTGGCGAGCTTTTCCCGCCGGTCGGTGGCTTCAGTAGAACTCGAGAGCACTTCCACCAACAGGCAGGGCCGCTCCTTGTAGTATTCACCCCTATCCGGCTCACACACCACCATTACATCGGGGTAGTAGCTGGTAAAAGCGTCTACCCGTAGCTTCATATCGCTGCTAAAAACCCTACACCCACCACCTCGAGCTCTGCTCCACAACAAGCCTGCAACATTCATAACCAGCAGATTGTGGTTGCTGCTAGCCCCCGCCATGGCATACAGCACGCCATCCATCAGCTCGTGTTTGCGCTGGGCCTTTTCTTCCAGGGCCAGGTATTCTTCAAAGCTCAGCCGTGACACTACCCTAGCCGCACCCATATCTCCAGTCTAGCAGCCTACTCTTCCTCCGAAAGCCGCGTGGCGGGCAAACTTAGCCCCCGGTAAATATCCGCCAGGCTAAGGGTAGTCTCCAGGCAAGGTATAGGCACGGTTCCCTCTCCCATTACGTCCAGGTATTTCCAACCGTCGTCGCTGCGGTAGTAACCCTCTACCCGCCGGGCCAGCGAGTCTACCAGGATGTAGGCTTGCAAACTGGCTATGTTGAGGTATTTGATCAGTTTCTCACGCCGGTCTACAGCCTCGGTGCTTTTAGAAAGCACCTCCACCACTACGCAGGGATGCTCCTGGTAATACTCCTTGGAGTCCTGGGTGCACACCACCATCACATCGGGGTAGTAGCTGGTTTGCTCATCGCAGCGCAGACGCATGTCGCTGGCATATACCTGGCATGAGTCGTCTTTTGCGTGCAACCAGAGCAACCCCACCAGGTTGGTGGTAATCCGGTTGTGTGCCCGGCTAGACCCGGCCATGGCATACAGCACGCCATCCACCAGCTCGTGCTTACGCTGGGCCTTTTCTTCCAGGGCCAGGTACGCCTCAAAGCTGATGCGTTGCAAATCTCTCAGTGCGCCCACCGCTTCAGTCTAGCAAACCAATCTTCTACTGCGTGCTGCAAGGATCTAATCCTTCGTATAACTCGACCAGGTTCTGGCTCATCTCCAAGTAGCAATTGGCAGCCTGCCCGCTCACCACATCCAGACATAACCATGGCCCCTCCTGGATTGCTTCGTCGGCGTGGCCTCCTCGCAATGACGGCGGGCGATTCTGTCATTGCGAGCATCCTCAGGATGCGAAGCAATCCAGATCACCCCGGCGGCCAATCCTCTGTGCACCCACCCGCGATCTGCTCCAGCAGTCTATGGCTACCGTGTAATGACCAAGTATGCTGGCCCTGCCAAACTATGAAGCAGCCCTGTGTCTACATTATGGCCAGCAAGCGCAACGGAACCCTCTACACAGGGGTCACTTCCAACCTTGTTCAGCGCGTTTGGCAGCATAAGGAAGGTAGGGTCGAAGGCTTCAGCAAAAAGTATGGTTGCAAGTTGCTGGTGTGGTACGAGCCACACTCCACCATGCAAAGCGCCATTGAGCGCGAGAAGCAAATAAAAGCGGGCAGCCGCAAGAAAAAGATGGCCTTGATTGAGGGAAATAATCCAAACTGGCGAGACTTGTACGAGGAACTTCTGTGACGTACAGGGGCAATAAGACCGAAAAAGTGGTTGAGTAGGAGAAATGGGCGACTCCCTCTGGATTGCTTCGTCGGCGTGGCCTCCTCGCAATGACAGCGGGTAATTTTGTCATTGAGAGCATCCGCAGGATGCGAAGCAATCCAGGTCGCCCTACCCAGCCGGTAGTTTGGCAAACTTCTTCTGGATTGCTTCGTCGGCCCATGGCCTCCTCGCAATGACGGTGGGTAAGGCTTTCGTCATTGCGAGCATCCGCAGGGTGCGAAGCAATTCAGTGCACCGCCCCGGTTAGGTGGGTTGACGATTCCCTCTGGATTGCTTCGTCGGCGTGGCCTCCTCGCAATGACAGCGGGTAATTTTGTCATTGCGAGCATCCGCAGGATGCGAAGCAATCCAGTACCGCCCCGGTTAGGTGGGTTGGCGATTCCCTCTGGATCGCTTCGTCGGCCTTCGGCCTCCTCGCAATGACGGGGGGATTGGGGTGTTTTACTGTCCCGGACAACAAAAGCGAAGCCTGGGCGGGTAGCCGCGCACGTAACGCAAAGGGGGGCTAGGTTGGGTCAAATTCCACACACCCTACAAAACCAGGGGCTATACTGACACTTGGAGTTCGGGAATAGGCCCGCTCCCACGAAGCCCCAAGCCCTTTTGTTGCACTATGCAATGCCGCACCTATACCCATACTCTGGTGCGGAACCCTAGGAGAAGAACCATGAAGAAGTCCGGTTTCACCCTCATCGAGCTGTTGATCGTCATCGCCATTATTGGCATCCTGGCCGCCGTGCTGGTGCCCAACCTGCTTAACGCCCGCCGTACCGCCCAGGTTCGCGCCGAGCAAGCTTACGCCCAGAACGTTTACAAAGCTGCCAACGCCTACCTGGCGGAAAACGTTACCGCATCCACGTTGCCCGTTACCTCTTGCACGGGAAGCTTTACCGTGGGCAGCTATGGTGCGGGTACAGCTCCTAGCACCCTTAGCACTTGCACTGTCTCCGTCACCTCCGACGGTCGTGCTTCTGTGACTTACAGTGGGCTCAACCCCAGCACCACCATTCAGTAACCCAAACAACCTTTGTGGCCCCAGGGCATTTCAAAATCCCTGGGGTTCCCTATATAGAGAAGGAGACGACATGCAGTTCAGACCCGGTTTCACTTTGATTGAACTGCTTATTGTAATTGCCATAATAGGAATTCTCGCTGCGGTACTTATTCCCAGCCTATTGCACGCTCGCAACGCAGCCAGTGTGCGGGCTGAGCAGATGTACCTAAGAAACGTACTCTATGCTGCAAACGCTTATTTGTCAGAGCACATTGGCGCCAGCACCCTCCCATCCACAAACTGCCTAAATGGCTTCACCGCAGCCAACTACTCTGTAGCGCCCTTGGCAAGACAGACCCTCAACAGTTGTGTAGTCAGTGTGTACGCGGCTACTGCCAGCGTAAGTTATTCTGGGCTTTCCGGTTCTGGCCAAATGCCCTAACGATGCTAAAAATATTCCAGGGGAGTCAGAACTCCCAATTTTTTTGAAAAGCCGTAAGGCAGGAGCAAATGTCTCTGGGGATACTCTAGATGCTTATCACGACTATGGAGTCCTCTCAGGGTCAGAAATTCTCTGTACTAAACAGAGCAGTTGCCGCCTAGATGGGCGGCAACGTCTGTGAAGGGCGCGATAAACAGCTTACGGCACCTCCTTTGCTTGCAGAAGGCTAAATTGCAGACCTTTGTTTATTAGAGCGTTAGAAAAGGTGGCTTATTGGCTGAGCTTTTTTCGATCGGGCTCATGCATGGACTCTAGCGCTGCAATCGCAAACAATGCCCACATGACCCCTTCCGAAAAAAAGGGGATAAACCAAAGCATAAGAAAAATGTGATACGCCCAAAGTCCTGTGGCACTAGGGTTTAAACGCATAAACGCGGAAAAGCTAAAAAGAAGAAGTGCAGTGTAAAGGCCCAACCCGACTAAACCACGCTGCAGCGCTACCTCCAAAAACTGATTGTGGGATTTCCAGAGCGGTATGCTTTGGGTGTACCGCAACCCCTCTGCGTTTTCAACCACCCATACCGGAATGGTTCCTGGACTGCTGACATATTCAATCATCTTGTGGGTTCTTGTTTCAAACCTTAAGAACTTTTCCTGCTCATCCGGGCTAAGGAACTTCGGCCAGTAGTAGTCAAAGTTGCCTCCTCCCCAGCCAACAATTGGGCGCTCCAAAACACCTCTTACAGCAGCCTTCCAAAACAGTAGGCGGGCTTGCATAGAACCCACGCTAGCAAGCTCTTTTTGTCCTCCAACTCCGCGTATCTGAGTCCATTGTATTCCACCAATTAACCCTAATCCAACTACTAGCATAGCCACTATTCCAAGCTTTGGAGCTCGCCAAAGCCCAAGCACGACTAGTACTACTATTCCCACAAACGCGGCTCGGTTATAAGTCACGCCAAGACTAATGGAAAGCAAGAAAATCACTGTAAGCAACAACCAGCCTGGTTTGCGCAGCCAAAAAGCAAAGGCTACACCAAACGTAGCAAGCAAATAACCTGCCAAATGGCCTTTTTGAGGAAAGGAAACAATCGGAAGGTCGCCAGGAGGAGGAGCATAAATTAGACCCCTGCCCATTGCTACCTCCAAAAGAGCGCCCAGACCCAACAATACCCCAGAAACCACAACACCTGCAGAAATACGGATCAAAGCTTTTTTATCCCGCTGCGCCTGAATGTAAATGAGCACAAATACAAAGGAAAATAACAACGATACTAGAGCACCATCGCCATTTCTGGCCAAACTTCCCATCAGTGCTGTGATAGGTGAGGGAGCAAAAAAGGCCGCCACAATCCCCCAAATCCCAAAAAGCAAAGCCAGCAATACCGGCTTATGCTGCCAAAGAGTTTTAGGCAAGTATCTGACATCACTCAATCGCAAATGTGGGTGTAGAAACCATTCAAAAACAGCTGCCCCAAGGACAAAAAGGGAGGTAAAAATCACATGGTAGGCGTAGTTTGAGCCCCAAAAGCCACGTTCAGACGGAACGAAAATGAGCGGATAAATCACAACGAAAATAAACCACCACCAACCGTATATCCGATTCATAAAGGATAGTCTAGTAGCATAGATAAGCCTTTGTGGGTCATATACCGCCCGCCAGGCTTTTATCACAACCCTCGGATTAGCCTCAGTAGAGTCTTAGGATTAGCCGAGAACTTTCTAACCGAGCGCAACACCGGCCACTTTTTGAGATGCAAAAGGCTCAGGATTACATCCCGTAAGTACATCAGCCCCACCGCCCCCTTGCGGCTGCGGAAGGCATCTTCTCCCAACACCGTGTCTCGTTTATGGTGTAAGCGGTTCTCTACCTCCCAGTGTCCCCGCCACAGGGTATACAATTGCTTGGCCGATGCCAGCAGGCTGGTCAGCGCATAGGCGCTCTCCTCCCGTAGCTCCCCGGTATTTTTTGCGCACCACTCTCCGTCGCATCCGCAAGGCCATCTGCGAGCCCCGCCAGCCGCTGACCGCCTCCAGCAGGGGCAGCACCGCCAGGTGCCATCCGGTGCACGGGCGTCAGCCCGTCCCGAAGAGGATCGTCCTCATCGAGGTTTGTAACGTTGTGGCATCCCACCCTCAAACCACCGTATCAGCACCGCCCCCGCCACAAACCCCCCAATGTGCGCCCAAAAGGCAATGCCTTCCTCTCCCATGAAGTCTCCTACGAACTGAATCAGAAGCCAGTAGGCCAGGTAAAGCACCGCTGGGATGGGCATGGGAATCCAGCCCACCAGCGAGAGAATAAGGGCTCTGGGATAGAGGACGATGTACGCCCCGAGCAAGGCCGAAATGGCTCCCGAAGCGCCGATCATGGGTATGTCGCTGGAAAAGCCGCCCATCAGGCCTTGTGCGAAAGCTGCCAGAACACCCCCAAGCAAATAGAACTGTAAAAAGCGTCCGTGTCCCAGGCGGTCTTCGATATTGTCGCCAAACACCCACAAAAACCACAGATTGCCCAAAATATGCAGGATGCTCCCGTGTAGAAACATGCTGCTGAAAAGCGTAAACCACTCGCCCAGGGGGTCAGCCACAAACCGTGCAGGCACAAAACCATAGGCTTGAATCACCGCGGCGGGGTCTGTAAGGAAGAAAGCATACACAAAGCCCACCAGGTTCAGGACAATCAGCCCATAGACCACGTACGGGCGCCGATGGGCCCGGTTGATGTCGTGCAGCGGGAACATGCCTTCAGCCTACCGCATACCCCTGGCTAAACCTCACCTTAATTGCACATACCGAGAACGGCGGAATGTAAGGCAAATTTTCTGCTCTGGTATCGTGTAATCTTCTTCCTTTACCCCCTCCCGATGGGAGAGGATTTTTGGCCGGCTGAAGCAACAACAAACAACCCCCCAAACGGGGGGTTTATCGTTCTGGACGGAGTTCAGGCGTTGACGCGCACCTCGATGCGACGGGGCTGGGCCGCCTCGGCCTTGGGAATGTCCAGGTAGAGGATGCCATGCTTGAAGTTGGCCTCGATCTTGCTCAGGTCGTAGGTGTTGGGAACCACAAAGCTGCGCTCAAACTTGCCGTAAACCCCTTCCAACCGCCATTGGTGGGCGTTTTCGGGCTTGCTGAAGGGTCGCTCGGCCCTGATGGTAAGGGTGTTGTTCTCGGTGGTTACCTCCACGTTGGAAGGCTCAACCCCAGGCAGATAGACCGCCAGATGTACCCCCTGGGCGTCCTCGAGGGCGTCCACCAACGGGGTGTTGGCGCTTTCGGTCGCAGGCGTGAAGAAACTACGCAGCAGGGCGTTTTGAATCTGCTCAATCTCGCGGAATGGATTGTATCTAACCATATCAACCTCCTTTACAGGAAAAAGTATAAAACTTGAGTCTAATATTGTCAAGTATAGTTAGTCAGTCTGCTAAAAAATCATTAGGGAGTTGCTACACTGCGCTCACCGGGTCATTCCGAAAAGATGCAGCCGACAAGGAACTGAAGTAACGCAGTTTTGGGAGCCTGTTATGTACCAGATTCCTCGCTTCACTCGGAATGACACAAACAAAATGGCGCAGCGCGCAAGAGATAAACTCTGACCCTTGCGCCGTGCCGGGAAAGGCCTTGCAGCGACGCTCCAGCCAAATAAAACCTCCCCTTTCGGGGAGGGCAGGAGAAGACAATACGTGGAGCGAATTGGTTTTATATTGCCACAACTGAACCTGTAAAGCTGGTCAAAACCGGCAGGTTACAGATAAGGTTGCAGTTTCTGCACCAGCATATGCTTGGGCGCAGCCCCCACAATCCGCTCCACCGGCTGTCCGTTCTTGAAGAGGATCAGGGTGGGGATGCCCTGCACGTGGTACGCACTCTGGGCCAGGGGGTGGTGGTCTACGTTGAGCTTGACGACCTTGAGCCGACCCGCATACTCACGGGCGAGTTCCTCGAGCACCGGCGCAATCACCCGGCAGGGCCCGCACCACTCGGCCCAGAAGTCCACCAGCACCGGTACTGAAGCGTTCAGTTCGGAGGTCAGTCCCTGGTTGGCGTTGACCAGCCAGGGCAGGGGCTTTTTGCAGGC
>CAZIXH010000014.1:0-2580 GCA_964543055.1 uncultured bacterium | reverse complement strand
CTCGAGCGCCGCGTACAGCAGCTCAATGCCAAGCGCTACGCCGCGCTGCACTTCCGGGGGCCGGGCACCGATCTGCGCGTAGGACTGGCCGACGGACACCTGTGGGCGGGTGGAGCAGGCCGGGCCCAAAACGGAGCCCGGTGCATTCCCAACATGCCCACCGAAGAGGTGTTCACCACCCCCCACCGCGAGCGGGTGGAGGGCTGGGTGCGAAGTACCAAGCCCCTGAGCCTGCATGGCAATTTGCTCGAGGGCATCCGGGTTCGCTTTGAACAGGGCCAGGTGGTCGAGGCCCAGGCCGAAAAGGGCCAGGAGATTTTGCAGCACCTGCTCGAGACCGACGAGGGCGCCCGGCGCCTGGGTGAGGTGGCCCTGGTGCCCCATAGCTCGCCCATCTCGCAGACCGGGCTGCTCTTCTACGAAGCCCTCTACGACGAAAACGCCGCCAGTCACATTGCTCTGGGCGCCAGCTACGACGAATGCCTGGAGGGAGGTCACGAACTGACTCCAGAACAAAAACGGGCCGCAGGAGCCAACGACAGCATGATCCACATAGACTGGATGATCGGCTCGGAACACATAGACGTAGATGGCATCACCCAGAGTGGTCGGGCTGAACCCTTGATGCGAGGGGGGGAATGGGTCGAGTAGCACCGCCTGAGTTGGGCCTTCTGTAAAGGTCGAGCGAAGTCCGGGGCGAGTATGCTTGTGCCCAAGCTGTCATCATGGCCCTGAGAAAAAGCAGTCCAGATCGCCCGGGCAGCCGATGGTTTGTATAGATTGCTTGAATGGTCTGTGGCTATTACACCGTCGTAGAGATGTTCGCACGCCTCCAGGTTTCCGGGAGGGATTGACCTCGTGCCCCCTCCCTACTGCGTAGGGAGGGTGGGGGAGGGTATTGGGTGAGGCCCTCAACCGCTCGACTACACAAAGTCACTGCTCGGCAACCCCTCCTGACCTCCCCTACGCCGTAGGGGAGGAACGAAAAGGCGTATGCCTCGGCTTCTGCCAGAGAACACAGCATGGGCCGTGGCATAGCGGTGCAACTCAACCACAATGGACACATCTGTATGGGTATCTGTACGACAATGCACTATCTCGTATTGACGCGTTTTTTGTGCTCCGACGAAGGGAGCCATTCACATCGCGAGGCTTGTCACTTTCGTCCTTCAGCTCTGGGGTTTGGGCAATCGGTGAGATGGCTGGAAGCACAAACCTCCCGTTTAGGGCCTGCTGGAGTCCCGTCAACGCTCTGAATCAACCACTGATAGACTTGGGGCAGAGCGGAGGAATTGTATGAGCTACCATCGGTCACACCTGGGTGCTTTCGAGTTTCACGTTTCCGCTAGTGCGCGCGACTTCTATCAGTTTGACCTCTCACTGTTTTCGTTGAGTGGAAACGTAATTTTTGCCAACTTTCAGGCCGCTCGTCGCTTCGCCGAGGCCATGAACGCCAAGCGCGACCTGGTGCGCCACCCAGAGCAGGCTGTTAGCGCCAGCCAGATTCACGCGATGGGCCTGATAGACGAGATGCTGCACTTTGTGGTGCGGCAATATCTGGAACAGCATCCAGGCGTGATGCAGCAAGCACTTTCAACGCTGGAGCAGAGCGTGGGCCCGGACGAGGTGGAAAAAGCCCTGCGTTCGTTTGCTACCGAGTTCCCGCCGATTCGGGTTTACCGGGGCGAGATGAGCCTCGAGGCCTACCTAGCCGACACCTCCGAGGGCCGCTCGAACCGTGAAATTCTGCTGGAAGAGATGCTGATGCTCTGGATGGCCAACGCCAACCCGGCCTTCGGCCCTTACAGCGAGTTATTTGCTGATGGCAACCTCGAGCGAACCACTGCTTACCTGCCCATCATCCAGAGCCTGGAAACCTTCTTCGAGGGCCAGCCAGCCTTTGCCGAAACCGGCCTCTCCCTCTTCAAAACCCTGCGGCTGCCTGCCCTGCAACACCCGAACTCCCTCGAGGCCCAGCTCGAGTTCTTACTCAAGCGCTTTGCGGGAAGCCTGGGGCGCTTCTATTACCGGATGCTCATCAGCCTCGATGTAATCCGCGAGGAAGGGCGCTCCTTTGCGGTGCCCATCCACTTCGACCAGCCGGGCGGTGGGGCCGGGGAAAGTGAGCTGCTGGATGTGCGGCGGCTAACCCTGGAACCCGAGCCCGAAGCCTTCAGCCCCGACCTGGACTGGATGCCCCGCTGCGTGCTGATTGCCAAAAACACCTTTGTCTGGCTGGATCAGCTCTCCAGAAAGTACCGCCGCGAGATCACCACCCTCGACCAGATTCCCGAGGAAGAGCTCGAGCTCCTGCAAAGCTGGGGCGTGACCGGCCTGTGGCTGATTGGGCTGTGGGAGCGCAGCAAGGCTTCCAAACGCATCAAGCAGATGATGGGCAACCCCGACGCGGTGGCTTCGGCCTACTCGCTCTACGACTACGTGATTGCGAAGGACCTGGGCGGCGAGGCGGCGGTCGAAGTAATGCGACAGAAAGCCGCCCGGCGCGGCATCCGCCTGGCCTCGGACATGGTGCCCAACCATGTGGGGATTGATGGGCGCTGGGTGATGGAACACCCGGAC
>CAZIXH010000013.1:0-4045 GCA_964543055.1 uncultured bacterium | reverse complement strand
CGCCCAGGCCCCCCCACATCTGCACCGCGGCGTCTATAACCCGCTGGGCGTTTTCGGTGGCGGTGAGCTTGGCCATGGCGGCCTCCTGGGTGACCCGCTGCCCCTGGTCGCGCAGCCAGGCGGCGCGGTAGGTGAGCAGGGCGGCAGCTTCTATCTGGGTGGCCATCTCGGCCAGCCGGGCCTGGGTGAGCTGGAAGTCGGCCAGGGTCTGCCCGAACATGGCCCGGGAGGTGGCGCGGGCGAGGGCCTCGTCCAGCGCCCGGCGGGCAAAGCCCAGCGCGGCGGCGGCCACCGAGGTACGGAAGATGTCCAGGGTCTGCATGGCAATTTTGAAGCCCTGCCCCTCTTCGCCCAGGCGCTGGCGGGCCGGAACCCGGCACTCCTGAAAGCGCAGGGTGGCCAGGGGGTGCGGGGCCATGACCTCGAGGCGCTGGGCTACCTCCAGACCGGGGGTGTGGGCGTCCACCACAAAAGCGTTTACCCCCCTGGAACCCTTGCTTCCCGGTGTGCCGGCAAAAACCTCGTAGAAGTCGGCGATGCCGCCGTTGGAAATCCAGGTTTTTTGCCCGTTCAGCACGTAAGTATCGCCCTCGAGGCGGGCCTCGGTTCGAAGGGCTCCAACATCGGAGCCAGCGTCTGGCTCGGAGAGGGCAAAGGCGGCGATTAACTGGCCCTGGGCTACCTTGCTCAGGTAGTGGGCCTTTTGCGCTGGCGTGCCGTTCAGGGTGATGGCCCCGGAGCCCAGGCCCTGCATAGCGAAGGCAAAATCGGCCAGGCCGTGGTGGTAGGCCAGGGTCTCGCGGATCAGGCAGACCGCTCGAGTGTCGATGGTCTCCTGTGCCCCGCCATAATCCCGTCCGCCCACCGCGTAGCGCGTCCAGCCCCCCGCGCCGAGCGCCCGCACCCACTGGCGGCAGGCGCTGTCCACTTGGTGCACGGAGTTTGCTCCGTCCCGAGGGGGATCTTCCACGTCGTGCTCCGGATGGGCGGCCAGGTTATGCGCTGCCCAGGCGTGCAGATCCTGGGCCAGCGTGCGGTGCCGGGGCTCGAAAAAGGGCCAGTCGAGGTGGGCGTTATCGTGCATGGCGAGCCTCCCGGCTTGGCGGATAGCTGAAGGATGAGGGTTGGCAGCAGATAGCCAATAGCCGATAGCTCAAAGCAAAGGGCGAACGGCCAACTGCCTTAAGCAGTGGCTGACCCTCGACCCTCGACCCTGGACTCTCGATATTCTGCATCTCAATCCCCCTCGAACACCGGCTTTTCCTTGGCCACGAAAGCCTGATAAGCGCGGTGGAAGTCGCGGGTGGTCATGCAGAGGGCCTGGGCCTGGGCTTCGGCCTCGAGGGCCTCATCGAGGCCCATGTTCCACTCCTGGTGGAGCATTTTTTTGGTCATGGCGTGGGCAAAGGTGGGCCCCTGGGCCAGCGAACGGGCGAACTGCTGGGCCTCCTCCAGGAGCTTTTCCGGCTCGCATAGTCAGTTGAAAAAGCCCCAGCGCTCGGCCTCCTCACCGCCCAGGGTGCGGCCCGTGTACAGAAGCTCGGCGGCCCGGCCCAGCCCCACGATGCGGGGTAGCATGGCACAGGCCCCCATGTCGCAGCCGGCCAGCCCCACCCGCACAAACAAAAACGCCGTCTTGCTGCGGGCGGTGCCGTAGCGGATATCGGAGGCCATGGCCAGGATGGCCCCGGCCCCCGCACACACCCCGTCCACCGCGCTCACGATGGGCTGGGGGCAGGCCCGCATGGCCGCTACCAGGTCACCGGTCATGCGGGTAAAGGCCAGCAGGCCGGGCATGTCCATCTGGGTGAGGGGGCCGATAATCTCGTGCACATCGCCGCCGGAGCAGAAGTTGCCCCCGGCCCCGGTCAGCACCACCGCCCGCACGTCTTTGGCATACGCCAGTGCCCGGAAGAGGTCGCGCAGCTCGGCATAGGACTCGAAAGTGAGGGGGTTTTTGCGCTCGGGGCGGTTCAGGGTGATGGTGGCAACGGAATTTTCCACCGACCACAGAAAGTGTCGGGCCTGGTAGCCGGCGAGCGCTACGGTGTTGCCGGGCAAGGCAGTCTGGCTTTCCCGCGGGCCGATGTTTCCGGGCAGACTCATGGACGGGCCTCCTTGTGGTTGAGATGGCTTTTTAGCCTGCCGAGAAGCGCGAACAGGCTCTCTTTCTCGGCTGCCGAAAGGCCAGAGAACAGCTCAATCACCCAGCCCTCGTGGACGCGGGCCATCTCGGCAAACACCTGCTGGCCTTTGGGGGTGAGCTTGACCGTGAAGGAGCGGCGGTCCTGGAGGTCTACCTGACGGCGTACCAGACCCTCGGCCTCGAGCTGGTCGGTGATGCCGGTAACGTTGCCGGTAGTGACCATCATGCGCCGGGAAAGCTCGCCCATCCGCAGGCCCTCGGGGTGGCGCTCGAGCTGGGCCAGCAGGTCGAAGCGGGGCAGGGTGGTGTCGAAGTGTTCGCGCAGCCGGGTGCGAATCTCGGCGGTAATCAGGTTGGTGCAGGTCAGGAGGCGCAGCCACAGCTTGAGCGCCTGATGGTGGTCTTCGGCCAGGCGGGTCTCGAGGTCGGGTTTGGGGCTTACCAACTACATCACCTCCCCACCCGCCACCGCAATGGCCTGCCCGGTCAGGGCTGCCGAGCCCGGCAGGCACAGCCACAGCACCGCCTGGGCCACTTCAGCGGGCTCCACCAGACGCCCCTGGGGGTTGCTCCGGGCCAGCTCGGAGCGGGCCTCGTCGGGGGTTCGTCCGGTTTTCTGCACGATGTTTGCCAGGCTGGCCCCCAGCAGCTCGGTCTCGGTGAAGCCGGGGCAGACCGCATTCACGGTGATGTTTTTGCGGGCGAGCTCGAGGGCCAGTGAGCGGGTCAGGCCCACCACCCCGTGCTTGGCCGCGCAGTAGCCGCTCACGTAGGGGTAGCCCTTGAGCCCTGCTGTGCTGGCGATGTTCACAATGCGGCCCCAGCCGGCCTCGAGCATCCCCGGCAGGGCGGCCTGGGTGCAGAGAAAAGCGCTGGTCAGGTTGACCGCTAACATCCGCTGCCACAAGCCCAGGTCGGTTTTGGCAAAAGGCTGGCTTTCGGCCTGTCCGGCGTTGTTGACCAGAATGGTGATGGGGCCCAACGCCTCTTGGGCAGCCCCGAAGGCCCGTTGCACCTCGTCTGGGCTCGTCACATCACAGGTTTCGATATGCACGTCGGCGTTCATTTGTTGTGCTCTTGCTTCCAGGCTGGAGCGGTTTCGCCCCAGCAGCGTGAGCCTGGCCCCAGCCTGGGCCAGCTCGGCGGCAATGGCGGCCCCAATGCCGCGTCCGCCGCCCGTGACCACGGCATGTTTTCCGGACAGCGGCAGGGGGTTCATCGGGCGGCCAGCTCCTCGGCCCGGTCGGCCTGGGCCCTGGCCAGGTTGCGCTCGAGCTGTGCCTTGCCCGAAAGATACTGCTTGGGCCAGCCCACCTCGCTATAGCCCAGCTTGGCGGCCTGGTGCAGCGTCCAGTGGGGGTCGGCCAGGTGGGGCCGGGCAATGGCGCACAGGTCGGCCCGCCCGGCGGCAATGATGGAGTTCACGTGGTCGGCCTCGAAGATGGCCCCCACGGCCATGGTGGCAATCTGAACCTCGTTGCGGATGCGGTCGGCGAAGGGGGTCTGGTACATTCGCCCGTACACCGGTCGGGCCTGGCGGGTGGTCTGACCGGAGGAGACATCTATCAGGTCGCAGCCCGCTTCTTTGAACATGCGGGCAATTTCCACCGCATCGTCGGGGGTGTTGCCGCCCGGAGCCCAGTCGTGCGCGGAGATACGCACCGACATCGGTAGGTGCGGGGGCCAGACCGCCCGCAAGGCTTTGAAAACCTCCAGGGGATAGCGCACCCGGTTTGCCAGCGAGCCGCCATACTCGTCCGTGCGGTGGTTGGTGAGCGGGCAGATGAAAGCCGAGAGCAGGTAGCCGTGGGCGCAGTGCAGCTCGAGCCAGTCGAAGCCCGCCTCCGCCCCCCACCGGGCCGCTTGCACGAAGTCGGCCTTGACCCGCTCCATGTCCTC
>CAZIXH010000012.1:0-3670 GCA_964543055.1 uncultured bacterium | reverse complement strand
CCCCCAATCACGGCGATTTTGCTCATAGCCCGACCCTACAGCTTGCTCTGCCCAGGGGTTGGGAGCAATCGTTTATCCGTTTGCATACTTCAAAAGGCAGTATCCTCGCTTTAGTCCAAACTATTGAAACAACGCGCATATGCACCCCCCGATTCTACCGTGAGGTGGACAATCTGGAAGCAGGAAAGGTTTGTTCAACCCAGGTCGTGTTAGCATAACCGCACAAGCTGTTCTGGCACCAGTCGAAGCTTCAGGCTTTGAGTTGGCCAGGAGCTGTCGTTGAGGTGTAAGAAATGAAACAAAAACTAATCCTGATTCTAACGCTACTGGCTCTACCCTCGCTGGCGATAGCCCAAACCGACCCGTTGGTGGCCACGGTGGGCAAATCCTCCATTACCAAAAGCCAGTTTGACCTGCAATTCCGCTTGTTTGTGCGCGATGCCTTGCAGCAGCGCGGTCAGGTCTATAGCCCCGAGGCTGAGGAAGCCTTTGCTCAGTTCAGGCCGCAGTATCTGGAGCGGATGGCGCGGGATCAGGCGGTTATTCTGGCCGCGGAGAGCGCCGGTTTCGCTGCTACAAAATCCGCGGTAGATGAGGCCATCGAGGAAGTGAAAGCGCAGTTTGAAAATGAAGAGCAGCTCAACGAAGCCCTCGAGGAAGCTGGTATCCCCAGCCTCGAGGCCTATCGCAAGTTGGTGTACGAAGCCCTAACCTACAACGCCTACCTGGAAAACCTGATCAAGCGCTTGCAGCCCAGTGAAGCCGCCTTGCGGATGCTGTATCTGGTCTCGAAACCCCAATTTGCGGTGCCGGTACGGTACTGCTCCTCACACATTCTGGTCAACACCGTGCAGGAGGCCAATCAGGTGATTGCTCGGCTGGGCAAAGGCGAGAAGTTTGCCGACCTGGCCCAGGAACTCTCGCAAGACCCCGGTAGCAAGAATGAAGGGGGCGAACTGGGTTGCGAGCCCAAGGGCACCTTCGTAGCGCCCTTTGAGCTGGCCATGACTGCTTTGAAGCCGGGCGAAACCTCCAAGACCCCGGTCAGAACAGAGTTTGGCTTCCACGTAATCCTGCTTAGCAAGGTGGAAGCGGCGGGTTTCCAGCCCTTTGATCAGGTCAAGGGCGGACTGGATCAGGCCGTCAAAAATTCCGCTCTACAGAAAGTGCTGGACAATATCGTGAGCCGCACCCCTACCCGGTTGTTTCCCGAGAACTTGCAGTCTCGGTAACGGTCATTCCAGCCCGGTTTGCTTCCCTCCTGGGCGAAGATTTTGCCTGTTCCACCTTTAGCCCAGCCGCAGCTCGGGCAAGCCCTGCACTAGATGCTCATCGTGGGTGGCCACAATCACGGCTGTGCCAAGGTCCTGGGCCAGGCTCAGCATCAGCTCCCACACTTTTTCGGCATTGCGCCGATCCAGGCTTCCGGTTGGCTCGTCGGCCAGCAAGAGCTTGGGGCGGTTGTAGAGGGCTCTAGCCACCGCGATGCGTTGGCGCTCGCCTCCTGAGAGGGCCTTGGGAAGCAGATAGGCCCGGTCAGAGAGCCCTACCCGATTCAGCAATTCCAGCCCCCAGGCAGGGTCTACCTTATCGGCCAGATACCCTGGAACCAGGATGTTTTCCAGCGCGGTGAGTTCGGCTTGCAGGTAGTGGTGCTGAAAGATCAGGCCGGTAAAGAGCAAGCGTCGCCGCGCCAGCACTTCTTCGCTCAGGCCACGGATGCTCTCTCCCTGCCAACGTACGTCGCCCGATTGAAGGGCCAACAAACCCGCCAGGAGGTGCAGCAGGGTGGTTTTGCCGCTGCCCGACGGTCCCAGGATGACCCGTATCTCGCTTTGATGCAAAGTAAAAGTAAGGTCTTGGAACAGCTCAATCTCGCCGTACCCAAAACCCAGTTGCCGCACTTCCAACACCGGACTGTTACCTGCTATTGGCAAACCGTTACGCCCCCTTGTAGAGTGTACTTGATGTTGGCTGACACGCAGGTGCTTGCAAAGACCCCGCTCTTTCAGGGGGTGCCTCCCCAGGCGCTCGAGGTCGCCCGCGAAGCTTTTGTGACCCGCAGCTACCCGGCGGGCAAACAAATTTTCGAAGCAGGCGATATGGGGGCTGCCCTGTATATTGTCCAGAGTGGTCAGGTACGCATTTACCGAACCTACCTGGATGGGCGGGAGCGCATGTTTGCTTACCTGGGCCCCGGTGAAGTGTTTGGCGAGATGAGCCTGCTGGATGACCAGCCTCGCAGTGCTTCTGCCGAGACCACCGTAGATTCGATACTGCTGGTGTTGTACCAGGATGCTTACTGGAGCCTGGTGCGCAAGTGGCCGGAAATCCTGCATAACCTGGCCACCATCCTGGCGCGTCGCTTGCGTGAAGCCGACCTCGAGCTCGAGGTCCTCTCCTTTGAAGAAGCCCGTGGCCGGGTAGCCTACGCTCTGACCAAACTCCGCAAGCAACGGTATGGCGATGGGGTCAAGATGAAGCTGACCCACCAGGAACTGGCCCAGCTTTCCGGAACCAGCCGTGAGACCGTGACCCGTGTGCTACACGCCCTGCGCGAAGAAGAACTGGTCAAGGTGGGTTCGGGTTTTGTAGAAATCCTTGATCCGGCGGGTCTGGAAGAAGTGCTATTCGGCTTGCGGTAGCTAATGTCCAGTGTCTCTGGTCTCAAGTTGCAGGCCGAAGGTCAGGGATTGCCGTTTGCCCTAGCCTGCGATAAGCACATGGCGTTTTAGTTTGGCTGTGCACGGTTGGTATGGGTACATACTTCCTATCAACCCCGGATCAGAGTGGTTTTCAGAAAGATAACCAAAGTTTTCTGGGTCTAATGTCATGTGCAGAGCCAGTAGCGAAAACCGCCATAAATACATGGGCCTCTGCCACCTTGCTCTTATATTTTGATAAACAAATCTCCAGAGAACTCTTTACATTAATGCCGGTTTATCCTTTATGATTCCCTTCATCCTCATCTATGCCTCAGATAGTCCTCTCGATTCTTGCTGCCGTCTTCACCTGCCTGGTTGAACAGGTGGCGGCTCTTGCAGTGGGTTTGGGGGTGCATGAGGGCGATCATCTGGCAAATGCTGCCCTAAGGGAGATTTATGCGCTTGAGGGCTGATCTGGTTCCCCAGGACAACCTGAGCTACCAGGATGTGGTACTGGTGGTGGATGTGATTCGGGCGACCACCACCGCAACGGCTTTTTTGGAAGCGGGTGCCAGTGGCTTGTACCTGACGGCCAGTCTGGAGAGCGCCCGGGCTTTTCGCGATGCCGATGTGGTTCTGGCGGGCGAGGAAGGGGGCCTCAAGCCTGCAGGCTTTGATTACGGCAACTCGCCCAGGGAGGCCAAGGACGCACCGGTGGGGGGCAAAGTGGTGGTGCTGAGTACGACCAACGGAACCCGGACCGCGCACCTGGCGGCCCGTAGCGCCAAGCATGTCTTGCTGGCCTCGCTCTACAATGCCCACGCTGCTGCTCGTCTGGCCCACCAGCTTGCCACAGAAGAGGTGGCGATTCTCTGCGCGGGTAAGGAGGGTCGGATTGGCCTGGATGACGTATATACAGCGGGTGTCCTGGCCGAGTTTTTACAGATTATGGGATCATATGAACTCGAGGATGGCGCGCTCACGGCCCTCACGACCCGTCGCGCCTATCCCGATCCACTGGAGCC
>CAZIXH010000011.1:0-2662 GCA_964543055.1 uncultured bacterium | reverse complement strand
GTGTGTCGGCAGCGTCAAATGTGGTTAAGAGACAGTTTTGGGGGGGGGGCTCCGATTGCACAAGCCAGAGCAGCGTCAGACTGATTTGAACGAGCAGCACTGTGAAAATCAGAATTCCGATGATATCGGTGGGTTCAGCGCCGCTCATCAGCCAACCGATAGGGCTCGGTGCGGGCAGACCAACGGTGTGGGTCAGGGCATAAATCAGGGCCGTCAAACTGGCCACCACGAGAGCAATCAGCAAAAAAGGCCGGGCCTGGGATTTCTGAATCGTACCGTTGTGCATGAAACCCAGCATCAGTACAAAAAACCCTGTGGCCATCAGCAGCGAGATGCCCCACAGCATGATTTGAGCGTAAAAGAAAGCCTGGGGCTGCTCGAGCATCAACTGATCCAGTCCAATAGCCCCACAGGGCCCCCCGCCCAGAGGTGTACCAGCCCAGCCCAGCAGTTGCAGGGCAAAGGGGGCAAACATCAAGCCGACCAATAGCCCCAGCCGGCGGTCGCGAATACCAAACATGTGCCAATGTTGGCACCGACCCCGGAAGGTGGGTAGGGAAAAATATCCCGATGTGGGCAACGGAGGCCAAGGCTGCTGATGCAAGGTTGATCTACTTATACCAAATCTGCTCAGAAGTGACCCAAAAGCGATATACAAGTCCCTCGGACGCGCCCCCTGGCGCGGCAAGTGAGGGGCGCGTTTAGCGCCGCTCACGCGCAGAGTTGGTATTAGATCTGCCCATTCTGCGCCAGTACATATTCGATAGCCTGTGCGAAGCCATCCTCGCGCACGTGGCCAGTGATGTGGTCGGCTACGGCGATGATTTCCTCTACTGCGTTGCCCATGGCAATCCCCAGACCTGCCTCGCGGATGGCCTCGAGGTCGTTGTGGCTATCGCCAATCATGGCGATTTCATCGAGTGAAAACCCATAGTGTTCGGCCAGCCAACGCAGCCCGGAGGCCTTGGAAACCCCCTTCTTGATCACGCCGGTAATGACCTCTCGGGGGCTCAGGTACTCGACCAGATCAATTTCGGGCAGGGCTTCCAGGTCGGGTTTGACCGTTTCCCACAAGCTCAGATCGGGCACCACAAACCACAGCCTGACCAGGCTCTCGCGGATTTCCTCAAACCGTGCCGAGCGGGCTACCACCCCGGTCATCTCGATGTGGGTCAGCAGTTCGGGGGGCATCAGCTCGGTTTCATAGTAGCGCCCATTCTCGGCGCCCATGAGGTCGAAGGGCAGGCCATATCTGCGAGCAATACCGATGATTTCCCCTAACCGGGGCACCGGTTCTGCATGGAGTGACCGACCCCAGGCATCGCAGATGGAAGCGCCGTCGTTGAAGACATGCGGGCCGTCTGGCTGTAAACGCTGGGCATACTCGAGGCCGTGCCCTCCCTGGGGACGACCGGTACAGACTGCAAACTTTAAGCCGGCCTCGCGGCCCCGCTCGATGGCGGCCCAGGCCGACTCGGGTACCCCCAGGGTTCTCCCTGCGTAGAAGGTTCCGTCCAGGTCAAGGGCTACCAGTTTGATCATGTTGCTACTCCTTAGCTTCTTACATGGCGTAATGCATAAACTTTTCACGAATAGTATTTATCGTGAAAAGATACACATATTACCGCTGAACCAGTTGCGCTCTCAGAATATCCAGCGCTTGCTCGAGGCCACACTCATCCACTCTGCTCACTACCAGGTCGGCAGCCTGCCGAACGCTTTCGGGCGCGTTGCCCATCGCAATGCCCAGCCGGGCGGCCTGGATCAGCTCGAGGTCGTTTTCACCATCGCCAATCATGGCGCACTGGCTCAGGTCCAGCCCAAGTCGAGCCGCTACCCATTCCGCAGCCGCCCGTTTGGAAACCCCCCGCGCCGTTACCGAACTGAAGCCAACCCCCGGCATACCGGGGCTGGTGGCCTCGTGCAGCTCAACCTCGGGCATGAGCAAAATTTGCTCTCGCACCAAAGACCAGGCAGGGGAGGGACGCCAGACAAACTGCACCCGGACCACCCTTTCGGCCACCTCGCTCAAATCGCGCTGTTCGGCCTTGAAGCCCAGCATGGTCTCGTGGAAGAGCAGGTCGGGGTGCTGGATCTCGCGGTAGAAGCCCCCTTCGGCGGTATAGACCTCGAAGGGAACGCCATGCAACCGGCTCAGCTCCAGAAGCCTTAGATAAGCCTGCATGGGCAGGGCCGAAACCCGTACTACCTCCCGGTGCCCCGAGACAATCACGGCCCCCGACTCGAAAATATGAAAACCTTCAGGGTCAAGCCGCTCGGCGTACTCGAGGGCGAAACCGCGTCCGGGCCGCCCGGTGCAGATGCTCAGGTGTAATCCCGCTTCCCTGGCCCGTTTTGCGGCCTCCCAGGCACACTGGGGTACACCGCTGGGGCCGAACAGGGTGCCGTCCACGTCGATAAGCACTAGCCGGATGGGTTTGTTCATAGGGTTACCAGGGGTCTTTGTTGCGCCAAACTTGGACAAAGGGCCTGGGGCGGAAAATCGTCGCTTAATTCGGGCTGCCCCCCAGTTCTACCACGCCGTTTTCGGCCACCACGGCGGTACCGCCAATGAACACCCCCAGGATGTTGCCAGCGGGGCCATACTCGACCCGTACCTCTACCTGGCCAGGGCCGGCCATGCGGTGGCCCTGGGTTCCGG
>CAZIXH010000010.1:0-20054 GCA_964543055.1 uncultured bacterium | reverse complement strand
GCAAGACCCCACCTTTGCCGCTATTAACGATGGCGACGCCGACCGTATTGGGGCCGTACTGGCGGGGGGTAGCAACTTCAACAGCCATCAGATTTTCTCAGTGCTGCTCAAGCATCTGCACAGCAAAGGGCTGCGGGGGCGGGTGGTCAAGACCTTTTCGACCTCCCAGATTGTGGACAAACTCGCGCACAAACTGGGGCTGGAGCTGGTCGTCACGCCCGTTGGGTTCAAGTACATCACCGATGAGATGCTCAAAGGCGGGGTCTTGATTGGAGGGGAGGAGTCGGGCGGTATCGGCGTAGCTGGTCACATCCCCGAGCGCGATGGGCTGCTGAACGCCTTGTTGCTCTTAGAATCGGTGGCGCGAACGGGTAAAAGCCTGGGGCAGCAATTTGCTGAAATTGAAGCTGAGGTGGGCTTCAAACACGCCTACGACCGGATAGACTTGCAACTGCCCTCGATGGATCACATCCAGGCCGCCATGGCCCGCGTGCAGACGCCGCAGACCATAGCCGGACAGCAGGCAAGTGGTACCGAGCATCTGGACGGCACCAAGTGGCTCTTCGGCGAAGCTGGCTGGTTGCTCTTCAGGGCTTCCGGCACCGAGCCGGTGCTACGCATCTACTGTGAGGCCCCGGACGATAAGACCGTAAAAGCGGTTCTGGCCGAAGCCAAGAAGTTGGTGGGAGCCTGAATGAGACAGTCCAAAGCCAGCCCCTGCGGTTTGCACTCGATTACCCGTGTTCGACCTGGATTTTCTCAGATGGTTGTGCGTTAATCTGAAACCCGGAAAAGGATGAAGCGATGATTCGGCTGCTGCTACTGCTTAGTCTGTTGGCTTCCTGGGGGGTTAGTCAAAATGTGCGTGTGGTAGAGCAGCGCATTGGCGCTCAGGGTGGGGCGTTGCAACTCCCCGGCATTCAGGTGGTGGTTCCCTCGGGTGCGCTAGTTTCCTCGGTGCGTTTCCGCCTCGAGCGCCTCCAGGCCGTACCCACTTCCCCACCCCAGAACGAGGTGTTTTTTATCCAGACCCTACCAGAGCGCGAAGTGGTCGGAATTTACCGGCTTTCCTCGAGCGCCACCAACTTCCTCAAACCCCTGGAGATTGAATTGCGGGTAAACCCACCCTACCGGCCCGGTAACCGCGTCATTCGGAGCGCAATCTACACCTGGGATGGCGAGAGTTACGTCAGTACCCAGGTGCCCAGCACCCGTGAAACCTTCACGCTGAACCGCCTCACGCTGGGACTGAGTGCCGGTTCAGGCGGCTATCCAGCCGGGCTGGTGCTGGCAGTGTTGCGAGCGCCGGAGGAAAGCCTGCGGCGGGAGTGCCAAGCCAGGGGAGGCCGCTGGACCGGCTCGAGCTGCGAATTCCGGTGATGGACGATCCAGCCTCGAGGCCGTAAGGCAGCTTGCACATTGCCGTCGGCATGGCGCTATGCTAGGGCCAATGTCGCCTTTTGTAGCAGTGGGTTTTGGCCTGTATGCGCTCAACATGCTGGTGGGGCTGGCGGCACAGTTTCGGCTGGCGCATTTCGGCACCTGGCACCACGGGCTATATTTGGTGGTTTTTGTCAGTGCCGTCCTGGCGCTGGTTTTTGCCAGAGAGTGGTGGCTACTCCTTACCGTGGCTTGCCTGACCTGGTTTCCCAAAGCCAGGCCCCGCACCTGGCTCCACCCCACACTGGGTGGGATGGGATTGGTGGGATACTTGTTGGCGGTCGGAGGCTGATATGGAGTTCCTGGAGGTTATCCGAAAACGCAAAACCACCAATGGCCCCTTTCTGGACAAGCCTGTATCAAGGGAACACCAGCATTTGCTGATGGAAGCCGCCAGCCGAGCGCCCAGCCATTTCAACTCCCAGCCCTGGCGCTTCATTTTGATTGAGGACAAAGCCAAGCGGGAAAAAATTGCCGAGATTGGTGGACGAACCATGCAACAATTGATCGCCGATGGCAAGTTCTTCGAGCGCTATCGCCCCTACTTCCGTTTTACAGAAAAAGAGATGGACGAACGGCGCGACGGTATCCTGATTGACCAGTTACCAGGCCCCTTGCGCCCCTTTACCCGTCAGATCATGAGTCCCTCTGCCCTGGGGCTCCTGCGAACCTTGCGGGTCCCCCAGACCTTGGGCGAGGACAACCGCAAGCTGGTCGCAGGCTCACCGCTGCTGCTGGCTGCTCTACTGGACAAGCAGGAATATCGCCCCGGACAACTCTCCGGCTTCTACAGCGTTTTGGGCTTGGGCATGGCCATCGAGAACATCTGGCTGACCACGGTAGAGCTGGGCATGGGCATTCAGTTTGTCTCCACACCCATGGAAATTCCCGAGGCCTGGGACGAGCTAAAAAAGCTGCTGGAGGTGCCTGAGCACCTCGAGCTTATGGCAGTCTATCGGCTGGGTTATGTACCTCCAGAAAAACCGCGCCCTCGTATTGACTGGAAGTCCGATCATCGCAAGCGAATTTCACAGTATGTCTTCCGCGATTCCTGTACCACCCCCGAAAGCGATGCCTGAGGTTTCGCGATGCATCCCAGAATTCTCAGCATCGCTACAACCAACCCGCCCCACAGGGTAGAGCAACCCGAAGTACGTGATCTGGTGCGGGTCATGTTTGACCGGCTCTCTGGCTTGGGGCGGTTAATATCGGTTTTCGAAAACACTGGCATCGAGTCCCGACATATCGCCGCGCCGCTGGAATGGTTCACCGAGCCCCACAGCTTTGCCGAAAAAAACCAGTTGTGGTTCGAGACCGCGCTAGACCTTTGTGAAAAGGCCAGCCGCGAAGCCCTCGAGCAAGCCAACATTGCCCCCCATCAGGTAGGGGCGGTGGTACTCGTGACCACGACTGGCATTGCGACCCCCAGCCTCGAGGCCCACCTGGTACAGCGCTTGGGCCTCCCGCTCTCGGTAGTTCGCCTGCCCATCTGGGGGCTGGGATGCGCGGGGGGCGCCGCAGGGCTGGCCCGGGCCGCCGAGCTGGCGCAAAACCGCCCTGACCGGTACGTGCTGATGGTAGCGGTTGAACTGTGCAGCCTGACCTTTGTACGGGGCGACCTGAGCAAAAGCAATCTGGTCGCTACCAGCCTGTTTGCCGATGGGGCAGCGGCAGTGGTGCTGGGTATGGACGCCCGTACTCAAGATTCGGCGGGCCCCAGCGTACTGGGTGGGTTCAGTCGCTTGCTGCCAGAGTGCTACGAGGTGATGGGCTGGGATGTGATCCCCGAGGGGCTGCAGGTGCGCTTTGCCCAGAGCATCCCGGCCCTGGTCGAGGGCGAACTGGGGAACCTGATCCGCGATGGACTGGCCAGCTACGGACTAGCTGCCAAAGACGTGGACACCTGGACCCTCCACCCCGGCGGGGCCAAGGTGCTCGCGGCCTATGAAAGCGGGATGGGGGTGGATGAAAAAAGCCTCGAGGCTTCCTTTTGCGTACTCAAAAAGTTTGGCAATATGTCGAGCCCCACCGTGCTTTTTGTGCTGGCCCGGCAGATGTACCAGCTCGAGCGGCCCCAGCCCGGCTCCAAAGGGGTGCTGCTCGCCTTAGGGCCCGGCTTTGCTGCCGAAGGGGTGGTACTGGCGTGGTAGCGATCTGGGTCGCGCTCGCGGCGGTCGCCCTCCAGCGCTTGCTGGAGCTGCGGCTGGCCCAGGCCAATCTTCGCTGGGCGCTGGCCCAGGGGGGCCGTGAGTTTGGCCGGGAACACTATCCGCTTTTTTTTGTCCTGCACAGCGGCTGGATGCTGGGGTGGTTGATCGAGGGTCTGGCGCGAAACCAGCTCTCCCCCATCTGGGGGTTCTGGTTGGCAGTGTTCCTAATGGCCCAGGGTCTGCGCTACTGGGCCATCCGCAGCCTGGGCAGATACTGGAACACCCGCATAATCATCGTACCTGGCGAAAAAAAGGTTGCTACTGGGCCCTATCGCTACTTTCCCCACCCCAACTACCTGGCCGTAGCTCTGGAACTGCTCTCACTGCCGCTTGTTTTCAACGCCTGGATCACTGCCTTAGTAGCGTCTTTCCTGAACGCTCTCTTACTTTTGTTCATTCGCATTCCCGCCGAAGAGAGGGCCCTCAGCGAAATGGCCATTATCCCTGAGCCAGATTCCTGACCCTTGAAACTCAACCCTCGGCTAATCCTGGGGTATTGGTTGGCTTTTGACCAGGGCGTAGGCGTAGCCATCTGTCAGCGCTTTGAGCGAGGCTTCCAGATTGTTTTTGCTGGCCCCTACCGTGCTCCAACGTTCGCCTGCCCGGTGCATCTCTATCATCACCCGCACCCCCGAGGCGGTTCCGGCCTCCTGGCCCGAGAGGATGCGTACCTTGTAGTCACACAGCTCAATCTCACCAATTTCGGGGTAGAAAGGCTCAATGGCCTTACGGAAAGCTTTATCCAGCGCCGAGACCGGCCCGTGCTGGCTCTCTGCGGCGGTGTGCTGGAGGGTTTCACCCACCCGCACCCGCACGGTGGCCTCGGCCCAGGTGGGGGTTTCGGGGTTGGCATCGTTGACGTGCACAAAAACCGTAAAGCCCTCCACGCTAAAAGGCAGCTGGCCCCCTCGCAGCCGGTGGGCCAGCAGGAAGAAGCTGGCCTCGGCCCCTTCGAAGGAGTAGCCGGCGTGCTCGAGCTGCTTGACTTCCTCCAGCAATGCCCCGGCAGTCTCCTTAGGAACCTCCACCCCCGACTCGGCCAGCTTGGCCAGCAAGTTGGAGCGGCCCGACAAATCCGAAACCAGCACTCGACGGCTATTCCCTACTGCCTCGGGCGGTACGTGCTCGTAGGTGCGGGAGTCTTTGAGCACCGCCGACACGTGAATCCCCCCCTTGTGAGCAAAGGCTGCGTCTCCCACGTAAGGCGCACGCAGGTTAGGGGCCAGATTGGCCCGTTCGTCTACAAAATGCGAAACTTCGCGAAGTTCGGTAAGCTTTTCCGGGCTCAATCTCTTTAGTTTAAGCCCAACCTTCAGCATCGGGTGGGGAATGGGGATGGTCAGGGTCAGGTTGCCACAGCGCTCCCCGTAGCCGTTGATGGTGCCCTGGACGTGGGTGGCGCCAGCCCGTACCGCCGCCAGGGCGTTGGCCACCGCCAGCTCGCTGTCATTGTGCGGGTGAATGCCGATGATAACCTCAGGGAAGGCTTCTCGAACAACTTGGGTAATCTCGTAAACCTCCTCCGGCAGGCTGCCGCCGTTGGTGTCGCAAAGGCACAGGGTATCGGCTCCACCGCGCACGGCGGCCTCGAGGGTCTTTAGGGCATACCCCCGGTTGGCCTTGTAGCCGTCGAAGAAATGCTCGGCATCGTGAATGACCCGCTTGCCTTCCCCCACCAGATAGCGGTAGGTTTCCTCGATCATTCGGAGGTTTTCTTCCAGCGAGACCTCGAGGGCGTGGGTCACGTGGAAGTCCCAGCTCTTGGCTACCACCGTCACGATGGGTGTCGCAGCCTCCACCATGGCCTGCACCGAGGCATCCTCCTGCGGTTTCACACCCTTGCGCCGAGTGGAACCAAAGGCGCAGAGCTGGGTAGCCCCCAGATCCACCCCCTTCATGCGGGCAAAAAACTCCGCGTCCCTGGGGTTACTTCCGGGCCAGCCGCCCTCGATGATGGGAATGCCGAAGGCTGCCAGGCGCTTGGCGATGGCGACCTTGTCGTCGGACGAGAGATTCACTCCTTCGCCCTGGGTACCATCGCGGAGGGTGGTGTCGAGGATTTCAATCATCTTTACTTCCCCAGCCCTGAGCGCTGCACCTCTTCCAGCGAGCGGGGATGCCGCGCCGACTGCCCCGCAGCCAGCTTGTTGGCGGCATCCAGGTAGGCCCTGGCCGAGGCTTCGATGATGTCGGGCGAGATACCATGCCCGGTGGCCATCACCTCGCCCAGCTTGAGCTTGACCGTCACTTCACCCAAAGCCTCGGTGCTGCCCGTGACCGACTCCACCCGGTACAAGTCCAGTTCGGGCTTGAGACCAATCGCCTCGGATAGCGCCTTGTACACCGCATCTACCGGCCCATCGCCAATGGCGGTGGTGGTTACGATGCCTTTGGGGGTCTCGAGGCTCACCGTGGCGGTGGGGAGCATCCCGTAGCCCGAGAAGAACTGGAGCTTCTCGAGGGTAAACAGGTGCGGGGCCGAAACCGCCTCGCTCTCCACCAGCGCCCGCAGCTCCTCGGTCTCGATGGGGCCCTTGCGCTCCACAATCTCGCGGAAGCGGGCAAAGACGGTGCCGATCTGGGCATCGTCCAGCTTATAGCCGAGGTCGGCCAGGGCTTTCTTCACCGCCGCCCGCCCGGAGTGCTTACCCAGCACCAGCACCGCCGCCTGGCGGCCTACCAGCTCGGCATTCATGATCTCGTAGGTTTCTTTATTCTTGATCACGCCGTCCTGGTGGATGCCCGACTCGTGGGCAAAGGCGTTGTCCCCCACTATGGCCTTGTTGGGCTGCACCAACATGCCGGTGTAGCGCTCCACCATCCGGCTCATGCGGTAGAGCTCGCGGGTGTTGATGCGGGTGTGGGCCTTGTAGTGGTCGCGGCGGGTGTAAAGGGCCATCACAACCTCCTCGAGGGCCGTGTTGCCCGCCCGCTCGCCGATACCGTTGATGGTGCACTCGATCTGGGTGGCGCCGTTCTCCACCGCCGCCAGGCTATTGGCCGTGGCCATACCCAGGTCGTCGTGGCAGTGGGCCGAAATATGCACATCCCGGCCCCGCACCACCTCCTTGTAGATACGCCCGATCAGGTTGCCGTACTCCTGCGGGGTGCCGTAGCCGGTGGTGTCGGGGATGTTAATGGTGGTAGCCCCGGCGTTGATGGCGGTCTCGTACAGTTTCATAACGAAGTCGAAGTCGGCCCGCATCACGTCCTGGGCGCTAAACTCCACATCGTCGGTGAACTGCCGGGCATAGCGCACCATCTGGTCGGAGATTTCCAGAATCTCCTCGGGGGTTTTCTTGAGCATGTACTCGAGGTGCACCCTGGAGGCACTTGTAAAAACGTGAATCCGCTTTTTCTCAGCCTTCTCCAGTGCCGCTGCAGCCCGCTCAATGTCGAGCTTGTGGGTGCGGGCCAGCCCGCAGATGACCGGCCCCTTCACCTCGGCGGCAATGCGCGATACGCACTCGAACTCGCTGGCCCCATTCACCGGAAAGCCCGCCTCGATGATGTCCACATTCAGCCGGGCCAGTCCGTGGGCAATTTCCAGCTTTTGTTGGAGCGAAAGGGCTACCCCAGGGCTCTGCTCGCCGTCCCGCAGGGTGGTGTCAAAGATTCGGATGTGCCGCATAGAACCTCCTGGTTGTCTCAGGTCGCAAGTCGCAGGTCAAGGCCCAGGTCTGGCAATCTGAGGCCCGTTCCCTCATCACTGTGGTACTTCCTCTTTTGCAAAGCGAGACTTGAGGAAGGGCATCATGGCCCGCAGCTTGGGGCCGACCTGCTCGATGGGGTGGTCTTTCCAGTAGTTGCGGTTGGCGTTCAGGGTGGGCTGGCCGACCACGTTCTCGAGCATCCACTCCCGCGCAAACTCGCCCTGCTGAATCTGGCGTAGCACCTCGCGCATCCGGGCCTTGGTCTCCTCGCGGTTGATGACCATAGGACCCCGGGTGTAGTCCCCGTACTCGGCGGTGTTGGAGATGCTGTAGCGCATCCCGGCAAAGCCCGACTCGTAGATCAGATCCACAATCAGCTTCACTTCGTGCAGGCACTCGAAGTAGGCCATCTCGGGGGGGTAGCCGGCCTCGACCAGAGTCTCGAAACCCGCTGCAATGAGCTGGGTCAGGCCCCCGCAGAGCACAGTTTGCTCGCCAAACAGGTCGGTCTCGGTCTCGTCCTTGAAGGTGGTGGCGATGGTGCCGGCCCGCGTGCCGCCGTTGGCCTTGGCGTAGGCCAGCGCGGTGGGGAAGGCGGAGCCCGAGGCGTCCTGATAAACCGCCACCAGCGAAGGCACCCCCGAGCCTTTCTCGTACTCCGAACGCACCAGGTGGCCGGGGCCCTTGGGGGCGACCATCCAGACATCCAGGTCGCGGCGCGGTTTGATTTGACCAAAATGAATGTTGAAGCCGTGAGCAAAGGCAATGGCGGCCCCTTCCTTCAGGTTGGGCTCCACCTCGGCTTTGTATACCGCCCCCTGGGTCTCGTCGGGGAGCAGAATCATCACCACATCGGCCTTGCGGACAGCCTCGGCCACCGGCACTACCTCGAGCCCCGCCTTGCGGGCCTTCTCCTCGTTACGGCTGCCGGGCCGGAGCCCCACCACTACCTTGATGCCCGAGTCGCGCAGGTTCAGGGCGTGGGCATGGCCCTGGGAGCCAAAGCCCAGAATGGCCACAGTTTTGTCCTTGATAAAGCCGATATCTGCGTCCTGATCGTAATAGATTTTCACACTTGCCTCCTGGTTGGGTTGGTTTGATGTTGCAGGTCAGAAGAGTGTACGCTTTTACCTGACCTTCCCGACAAAAGAAAAGATGGGCTAAAGCCCATCCTAGACGGCTTTTTTCTCACGTACCTTGAGTACCTGTTCGCCACGGGACATGCCCACCGCGCCGGTACGCATGACCTCGAGCAGCCCATAGGGCCGCATGGCTTCTACAAAGTTCGAGACCTTGGTGGAGTCGCCGGTCAGCTCGAAGATGATGGATTTCTTGGCCACGTCCACTATGCGAGCACGGAAGGCTTCGGCAATATCCTTGACCTCCATACGCTCCTCCATCCCGGCAATGCTCACCTTGACGAGGGCCAGTTCCCGCTCCACGTGCGGCTCGGAGTGATCGGTAACCTTAATGATCTCGATCAGCCGGTTGAGTTGCTTCTCTACCTGCTCCAGCACCGCATCGTCACCAGAAACCACCAGCGAAATCCGCGAAAGCCCTTCCTGGTGGGTACGCCCCACCGCCAGCGACTCGATGTTGAACCCCCGCCGTGCAATCAGGCCCGCAATCCGTTGCAGGACGCCGGGGTTGTCTTGAACTAAAACTGAGACCAAGTGTCGCATGTGCAATCTCCATTTACGCCTATGGCCGATAGCAAATAGCTATGTCAGCAAGGCCCTTGGCTATCAGCCAGGGGCTATGGGCTTCAGTCCCCCGCCACCGTCTCCCGTGGGTTCTCGATAATCATGTCCTCTGCGGCTCCGCCCGAAGGAATCATGGGGAAGACCCCCTCTTCGTGGTAGACCCGGGCCTCCAGGAGCACCGGGCCGGGGTGGGCCAGAACCTCCTTTACCGTCTCGTGCAGCTTGGCCTTGTCGCTCAGGGTGATGCCCCGGATACCGTAGGCCTCGGCCAGCTTGGCAAAGTCGGGGTTGGAGTCGGCCAGGTACACCTCGCTGTAGCGCTTGGCATGGAAGAGGTCTTGCCACTGGCGCACCATGCCCAAAAAGCCGTTGTTGAGGATCACAATTTTGACGTTCAGATCGTGCTTTTTGAGGGTGGCCAGCTCCTGCAGGGTCATCTGGAAGCTGCCGTCGCCGTCGAAGTCTATCACCAGCTCACCGGGGCGGGCGAGGGCTGCGCCGATGGCAAAGGGCAGGCCCACCCCCATGGTGCCCAGGCCGCCCGAGTTGATCCAGGAACGCGGCTTATCAAACTTGTAGAACTGCGCCGCAAACATCTGGTGCTGACCCACCCCGGCGGTCACCACCGCTTTACCCTGGGTGGCCTCCCAGAAGGCCTGGATGACCTCCTGGCTTTGCAGGTGGGGCTTGGGCTTCCAAGCGAAGGGGTGCTTGGCTTTCCAGTCCTCGAGCTGCGCCCACCACTTGCTCAGGGTCAACTTTTTGGCCCCCTTGGCCAGCTCTGCCGCCACCCACTTGGCATCGCCCACCACCGGAATAGCAGTCTTGACCAGCTTGCCGATCTCGGCGGGGTCTATATCTACGTGAATCACGGTATGGGCGTTGGGGGCAAAGCGCGAAACCTTGCCGGTTACGCGGTCGTCGAAGCGCAGCCCAATCGCCAGAATGGTGTCGGCATGGTGGATAGCCCGGTTGGCCGCCACCGAACCGTGCATCCCCGGCATCCCCAGGCACTGGGAGTGGGTTCCGGGAAAGGCTCCCAGCCCCATCAGGGTGGGAATCACTGGAATCCCTGTTTTTTCAGCAAAGGCCATGATTTCGGGTGCTGCATTCTGCGCCCCACCACCCACCATCAGAACCGGTTTTTCAGCCTTTTGCAGGGCCTCGAGCGCCCGCTCAATCTGCCGGGGGTGACCCTTGAAGGTGGGCTTGTAACCCGGCAAATCCACTTCCACATCGAAAGTGCCGGTGAACTCGGCTAGCTGGACGTCTTTCGGAAAGTCAATCAGCACCGGGCCGGGCCGTCCGGTAGAGGCGATGTAGAAAGCCTCAGCGATGATCCGTGGAATGTCGTTAACATTGCGTACTTGAATGTTGTGCTTGGTCACCGGCTGGGTAATGCCCACCACATCAGCTTCCTGAAAAGCATCGGTGCCAATAAGCGCCTGGGGAACGTTACCTGTGAGGGCAATGACCGGGGTGGAGTCCATCAGCGCATCCTGCAAGCCCGTCACCAGGTTCAAGGCCCCCGGCCCCGAGGTCGCCATACACACGCCCACCCGACCCGAGGCCCGGGCATAGGCTGTGGCGGCATGTACCCCGGCCTGCTCGTGGCGCACCAGGATATGCCGAATCGGCGAGTCGTAGAGGGCGTCGTAGGTGGGCATGATGGTGCCCCCCGGATGCCCAAAAATGGTATCCACTCCCTGCATCTCCAGGGCTTTCAAGATAGCGGCGGCTCCGTTCATAGTTTCTCCCCTTCAAAAAACCGCCCCCCGTGGTTCGGGGGGCTTTAGGATGCGCTTCTAAGCTCTTCGCTACACCAAATCCCCCACAGGCCTGGTAATAACTAGGCCTACCACCACTAGGATTAGGCTGCTTACAGGAAGCATCTTGTGAAAGAGTTTACGGTTGTTTGGTATACCGTGTCAAGTTGCAGCCGGCTGGGCTGTGGCTTGGTTGCAGGTCAATCAGGGAATTTGTAGATGGTTGGAGGGTGATTCACACACTGGCTGTAACAGGGTCGGCTCCGCGCCGGATCATCTCCAGAACAGCTTTTTGCGCGTGTTCCCGACCATTTTCGATGAAAACGCTCCGGGTATCCGAACCAAAGCCTGCACTACCGGCCACAAAGAGGCCCTCGAGGCTGGTTTCAAAGTGCGCCGAGAGCAGCGGCGCATCGCCATCGAACCGCACCCCCGCCTCCCGTAAAAGGTTATCCACAGCCCGGTAGCCGATGTATACCAGCACAAAATCGCCGGGCAGGTGGTGCGACAGACGGGAACCCGATTCGTTCGTTTCAACCACCACCTCGCGGGGGGTAATCTCCAGGATTCGCGCATTGAGCAGCAACTGAATGCTGCCTTCCTTGACCCGGTTTTCAAAGTCGGGTTTGAGCCAGTACTTCACCCTGGGGCGAATCTCCGACCCCCGGTGAACCACCGTAACCCTGGCTCCAGCACGATAGAGCTCGAGGGCCGCCTCCACTGCACTGTTGGAACCCCCGACCACCACCACTTGCTGGTTCCAGTAAGGCAGGGTTTCATCCAGACCGTAGCGCACATGGGGCAGCTCCTCACCAGGTACGCCCAGTCGGTTGGGGTTATCGTAGTAGCCCGTTGCCACCAGAACAAAACGGGTCAGCAGCTCGCCTGAACCACTGCGGTCACGGTAGCTAACCCTGAACTGGCCGGCGTCTTTGTGTATGCGGGTCACTTCGGTATAGGTGCGGATGTCCAGCGCTTCGTTTTCAGCGACCCGGCGGTAGTATTGCAGGGCCTCGCGGCGGGTGGGTTTGGGAGAAAGCGAGGGGAAGGGATGCCCCCCGATTTCGATGTTTCTGGCTTCGCTAAAAAACACGGTTTCCCTGGGCCAGCGATACAGGGTGTTGACAATGGTTCCTTTTTCCAGCACCACCGCCTTCAGGTTGGCGCGTCTGGCTTCGATGGCGGCAGCCAGCCCCACCGGCCCCGCACCCACGATGACGAGATCCCACATGAGCAAGAGGATACCCATTTTCGCCCAGGGAGATTGTCATACTGCTCTGGATAGCAGTAACCGTGCTACGGGCGCACAGCGAGATGCTGAGCGACCCTTTTGAGCTTGCAGACTATTTGATCTCGAGCTTGTCCGCTACCAGCGTCCCGGCCTGGGTTTGTCCTTTGGCCTTGGCCCGGCTGCCGTTGCGGTCAGAGCTCCAGAACACGCTTGAGCTGACCTCATTGCTATTAATTTCGTATTTGGTGGTGGGCTTGGTGCTGATGGGCACACTGGCAATACGCAGAGTCTGGGCAGTGGAATTAAAGTCGCTTATGGTGCCCTCCACCTCGCCCTGACCAATCTTGTTCTCGTCCTCCACCTCCACTTTACGAGCCTCAATTTGACCCGACCCCGAGACACTCCCTTCCACCTCGACCAGCACACCATTGGCGAGGGCTCCTTTCACTTCTGCCCTGCTGTAGTCAATGCTAAAGCCGCCCAGGCTAAAGGTTTTTCTGCTACTCTCGAGGCCCTCCACCAGGCCCTTGAGCTCAACCTCCTGACCGTTTGGCCTGTTGCCGTCCTCGGCCCTGGCGGTACGCACCCGGATGGCGCTCAGGATATTGCCGCTCTTGATGGCCCTGACCCGTACCCAAACTCCCTCGCTCAGGGTTCCTTCGACCTGGGCCGAGCTATAGTTCACGGTATAAGTGCGCAGCCCGTAAGTGAAGGTTTTGCTGGCGGAATCCAGGTTACGCAGCTTCAAGCGAAGCTCGACCCGGTTCGGGTTGTCTTCGGTCTTGCGCTCGAGGCGGGTAATCAGCACCGAGTCGTCGGCCTGTGGTACGCCGGCCATCTTGACATAATCACCGGGCTGAATCTGGCTCAGGGTAAGGGGGCTGCGGCTGCCGTCGGGGTTGACCTGCACCAGGATGCTGCCCGGCCCGACTTTGCCGCGCAGACCCACCACATCTACGACACTGTTGGTGACATCCACCGCATCCACGGTTCCCTTGGCCCGCCAGCGCACATCCACCTGGCGCATCCGCAGGCCGCCGTTGTCGGCAGTACCCTCTCCGGCAATCTCCATACCGGCAGCCACGGCCAGGCTGGTGGTCTCGCCGTCCTCGGTCAGGCTAGCGCTCTGGAGGTTCAAGACCCGTCCATTCACGGCCAGCGCATTCCCACTCTGGGTAACCACACCACTTAGGTTGACGCCGGTGCCCGGCCCGCTCGAGCTACAGCCTGCAAGCAACAGCAACGCTAAGCCATAAAAGATGGTTTTGATATTCATGGGATCTCCTTTCTACTAGGTAGCTACGCAAAAAGGCAAATTAATAGATTCAAATAATTCGCTCGAGAACATCCCACCCAAGTTCCGTTGGCAAGGCAAATCTGCCCCGAAAATGGGGGTTAATCATCCCTTTAGTCTGGCTCCCAAAGCCCATTAGAATAGGAAGGCTATGGGCTACCGAATCGAAACCGATACCATGGGCCAGATGCAGGTTGAGGAGAGCCGCTACTGGGGCGCCCAGACCCAGCGCTCCATCCAGAACTTCCCGATTGGACAAGAGCGCTTCAAGATGCCCCGCTCCATCATCCGAGCCATGGGTATCCTGAAGAAGGGGGCCGCGCTGGCCAATGCCGACCTGGGCGAGCTACCCCGTGAAAAGGCCGACCTGATCGTCCAGGCTGCCGACGAAGTGATCGCGGGCAAGCTGGACGATCATTTTCCACTGGTGGTGTTCCAGACCGGCTCTGGCACCCAATCCAACATGAACGCCAACGAGGTCATCGCCAACCGCGCCATCGAACTGGCTGGGGGGGTGCTGGGCTCCAAAACGCCTATCCATCCCAACGACGATGTGAACCGGGGTCAGTCCTCTAACGACACCTTCCCCACCGCCATGCACATTGCAGTGGTAGAAGAGCTGCACCGCCAGCTTTACCCCAACGTGCAAAAGCTGCGCGATACCCTGTCCGCCAAGTCCGAGGCCTACAAGGATGTGGTCAAGGTGGGGCGTACCCACCTGCAGGACGCCACCCCCATCACCCTGGGGCAGGAAATTGGGAGCTGGGTAGCGCAAATTGATTACTGCCTGGCCGAAGTGCGCCATGCCGAACAGGGTCTCTACGAACTGGCCATCGGCGGAACGGCAGTGGGCACCGGTCTCAATGCCCACCCCAAGTTTGGCGACCTGGCCGCTGCCTATTTTGCCAAGGAGACGGGCTTTCCCTTTGTCTCGGCCAAAAACAAGTTCGCGGCCCTCGCAGCCCACGACGCGCTGGTGACGACCAGCGCTGCCCTGCGCACCCTGGCCGGCGCCCTGATGAAGATGGCCAACGACGTGCGCTGGCTGGCCTCGGGGCCTCGCAACGGCATTGGGGAGATTACGATTCCCGAAAACGAGCCTGGAAGCTCCATCATGCCGGGAAAAGTGAACCCCACCCAGTCGGAGGCGCTGACCATGGTGGCCGTACAGGTGTTTGGCAACGATGCAGCCGTGGCTTTTGCCGGTTCGCAGGGGAATTTTCAGCTCAACGTGTTCAAGCCGGTGATGGTCTATAACGTCCTCACCAGCATCCAGCTTTTAGGGGACGCCTGCAGCTCCTTCAACGACCACTGCGCGGTGGGCATTGAGCCCAACCTGCCCCGCATCAAGGAGAACCTGGAGAAAAACCTGATGCTGGTCACAGCGCTCAACCGCCACATCGGCTACGACAAGGCCGCCGCCATTGCCAAAAAAGCCCACAAAGAAGGTACCAGCCTGAAGGAAGCCGCCCTGGCCCTGGGCTACCTGACCGAGGAAGAGTTCGATAAGTGGGTAGTGCCCCTCGGGATGACACATAACTAGCGTCGCAGGTCGCAGGGGATTGCGCCACTGTATCTCGTGATCACGGTGCTGTGTTTTTGCTTTGGGCATTCGGCTTCAGGCTTTTGGCCTGTAATTTTGAGTCCCTAGTCACAGCTTTACGCAACCTTACAGGCGTAAAGTACAACACGGAGGTTACACTATGAGTTATCCGTTCAAGCTGCCCGACCTCGGTTATGCCAAGGATGCCCTCGAGCCCCACATCGACGCCCAGACCATGGAAATCCACCACGGCAAGCACCACGGGGCTTATGTAAATAACCTGAACGCCGCCCTGGAAAAACACCCCGAACTCCATAGCTGGAGCATCGAAGACCTGCTCACCAAAATTGCCCAGGTGCCCGAGGACATCCGCACCGCCGTACGCAACAACGGCGGCGGCCACCACAACCACACCCTGTTCTGGGACATCCTGACCCCCGGCGGCGCGAAGGAGCCCACCGGCAAGCTGGCCGAGGCCATCAACGCCACCTTTGGCTCCTTCGAGGAACTCAAAACCAAGATGACCCAGGCCGGCCTGACCCGCTTTGGCTCGGGCTGGAGCTGGCTGGTCAAGGACAAAGACGGCAAACTGCACGTCTACAGCACCGCCAACCAGGACTCGCCTCTGATGGAAGGCCACACCCCCCTCCTGGGCATTGACGTGTGGGAGCACGCCTACTACCTCAAATACCAGAACCGCCGCCCCGACTATCTGGCGGCGATCTGGAATGTGATTAACTGGGACAAGGTAGCCAGTCGGTTCTAGCTGAATCCTTAGCAAAAAAGGCCGGGGAATTCCCCGGCCTTAGCGTTTGACCCTTTAGGGTGCTGTGGTAAAAGAGCGGTTAATGGACGCAGTCCGACTACCTTCTGCTGTACCCAGGAATACAGCCAGCCAGCCACCAGGCCCCGCAGCAGCGTCTACACTCGCGAACGGTGCTGCTCCCTGAACATTCCAGGTATAAGCAGTGGACGCAGGCAGTCCAAGCCCAACCGAACTAAGGTTGGGAATGGTAGTGCTGGCAGCCGTAGTTACCACCACATAATCAGGGTTGGCACCTGGGCCATTGAATACCACAAAATGTACCCCCCCCGAGAAGGGCGTATAGGAAAAGGTTGTGCTGTTATTTACGTTTGTGGCGCCATTGGGTGGCAAGCTGAGATCTGAACCCGCAGGCAGGGGAATCGAGACTCCAGTTGCATTGACCGAAAGACCAGGTTTGGTAGTGATCACACTGGTTCCGGCCGCGTTTCCAGCAGTAATTCGCATTTGTATGGTTGCCCCAGTGATGTTGGGGGTGGTGTAGGTGAAGTTGGTGCTTGAACCAGAATCAGCAAGTACTTCTATAAGCGACCTATCTGCAAAGCCAACTGACATGCGTTTGCTGGCAAGGTTATATCCGGCTGGAAGGGCGACCGAGCCCGAAATGGCAGCTTCGCTGACCCCAGACATGGTGACGTTCTGGCTGGCGAATACGCCGCCATCGGACAAGGCTACGTTGAGCTTTTGCCCATATCCCTTATAGTCGGTTGGAAAGCCTGTTCCATCGAAGAGCCACTGGAGCGCATGAATATTTCCGGTGGTGGTAGTGGGGCCAAACCAGCTTACTGTACCCATGTTATAAGCACCCGTAGCAGTAGCGGCGGTTGCGTTGTCTACCGCCTCGGGTGATCCAAAAGCAGTTCTGGTCACGTGGTTTGCAGGTTCAGGGAAGCCTGCACCCCCTGAAACCGTCCCACTTAGCGATGCGGAGCGAGAAGCGCCTGGGGAAAACCCAAGAAAGACCAGGGTTGGATCGGTACGCGTCAAACCCTTATATATGAGCGATTGGTTCCCAGTAACCACCGTCGCGTCATATGGAGGCGTTACCCCGGCAACGCTGAATGCACCACTTGCGTTGGTGGTTGTGCTTAGATTGGTACTACCCGAGGTAATCACGACTGGCGCGCTGGCAACAGGCTGTAGATTGGCACCAATTACGGTACCGGCAACCGTAATGGTTGCAGGCGCGGCAATAGTGAAGTTGGCACTGTCGCTGAGAGAACCCGAGGTAGCCGTCAGAGTCACGGTGGCGGGAGTGGGTACACTGGCAGGCGCAGTATAGGTGACCGAAGTACCGGTGGTCGCGGACAGCGACCCTGCGCCGGAAAGTGTCCAGTTGATAGTGCCTGTAGCGTTGGTGAGGGTGGCATTGAAGGTGACGTTGGTACCCGCCGTTACGGTGCTGGGCTTGGGAGAGATCACCAGGCTGGGGGTACCCCCTCCGCCACCTGGACAGGCCGTTAGCAGGGGAATCAGACTCATACTCAGGAGCCACAAGAAACGTTTCATAAAAACCTCCAAGCTCAACCGGTTGGTGGTTTCGGGTTGTAGCCAGCCAGAAGCTAACAAGTTCAGCGTTATATTGCCGTTACAGAATCAGGATTCTGAAAGGCACTCTTTGCGCTCCAAGCATTCAGTGGTTTCTAGGGTCACTACAAGGTAAAAGGGTTAATGCAAAGTTAAGAGCTTGGTAGGCCCAAAACATTTCTGCGTTGCGCAAATACCCCAAGCGCATACCACCCGGCAAGTACACACAACTGAGTCGGCGTCATTCACTGTGGCGGAACCGAGAAGCTAAACCTTCCATCGGTCTTGGTTCCGGCTGCGGTGGTAAGAACAACCTCGAGGCCACTTGGGCAAGAAAGGGTAAAACCCGCTTGACCATTGTTAACCCTGGGAAACAAAACTCCAGAGCCCACATCTCCCGCAAGGGTGACTTGTGCAGCCTCGAGCTGGCCCTGGGAGAGAGGAACTGTGAAGGTTATACAATACTCGCCAGTACCTTTGGTCACCGCAGCAACATTCAGGGCTCCTCCACGGAGCGAACCATCCCCACGAACCTGACCAAAGGCACCAGGGTTCCCACAGACCACCGTGCCGTCCTCGTTGACCGTGCGTATATACTGGCCCGCCGCACAGGTTCCACTCACCCGGTTTTGCTTGCCAGGGACAGCAGCCTCGAGGGCATCTACTGCCGTTTTGAGCACGGCAAAGTTAGCGTTGAGGGCTGCCGCGCTGATCACCTGCCCCGCGCTGAAACTGTTTGGAATCGTAACCGCCATCGCGCCCAGTCCCGCCGCCACAATGGCCGCACCCATTACAAAGTACTTGAGGTTTTTTCCATTCATGGCTACTCCTTCAAAATTACATGGAATCTGTTATCCCGTGCAGGTCAGAGTCAGGGCACAACAATGGAGAACGCACGGTCGGCGGCTGCACCTGCTGCATCACTGGTCGAGACACTGTAACCCCCATAAGGATTACAAGCGCTTCCCCAACCGGTGTTAACACTAATCTGGCCACGGGTATTGTCTGGGCCATTGATGGTGGCTACGATTGGGCTATAGTTGTTAAGAACATTGGGGCTGGTCTGAATACAATAAAGACCCGTGCCAACTTTGGTGATGGTCCAGGTAACTCCGGGACTAGAGGTTACTACAGTCCCTGCTGCAGATATCCATGCTGAGGCCCGAGTAGAAGTTCCACAGGTTACAGATCCGTCAGCATTGATTGATCGAATTGTATCTCCTGCTGTACAGTTCCCCGTCACCCGGTTCTGTTTACCGGTAATCGCTGCCTCGAGCGCATCTACTGCCGTTTTGAGCGCTGCGAAATTTGCGTTAAGTTTGGCTGCACTCAGGGCCTCACCGCTCGTAAAGGTGTTGGGAATCGTCACTGCCATTGCCCACAAACCTGTAGCTACCAGAGCCACACCCAAAAAGAAGAACTTGATTTTGCTTCCCTTCACAGAGCACTCTCCTAGGGGCCAAACTTGGTGTTGGCATCGTCAAACTTGCACTGGCTGTTATCAAAAACCGCAGGGTTGGGGCACGCAGCACTTCCTCCTGGACTCCCACAGGAGGCCAGCAGGAGCAGACCCAGCACGAAAACCATTGCCAAATACCTCATACCTACCCCCTTACTCACTTGGCCACAACCTGGTTATGGGCTAAGCTTTCGTGAAAATAGCAAGGTGAGCGTTATTTTGGCGTTATTTTTTCAATCAAATTCCGGTGGTCTTGCTAAGTGCCCAGGCCACATAGCGGTTGTTCAGGAGACGCCGTGCAAGATGGGGCGGTAAATCTTGGGCCAGGTCACGCAGGAGTTGCTGGGTTTCGCGCAGGAGTGCACTGCCCCGCTTATCGCCCAACGCTCGAGCCCTGGCATACAGCACCAGGGGCAGGTCGTAGATGCCCCGTGCCCAGTCTGCGCGAAGGGCATGGGCTTCCTCCGAGAGTTGCTGGGCTTTTTTCCGCTCGTTGGCCCTCAGGTAGGCCAGGGCCAGGGCGGCCAGAGAGCGGGCCGTGTGACGGTATTCCTTGCGATCTCGCCAGAGCGTGACCGACTCGGCCAGGGTGTCCTGGCTGCGCTCCAGATCGCCCAACTCGAGCAGGGTAAAGCCCAGGTTGAAGAGCACGTGGCCTAGTCTGGCCCGCTCGCCCATCTCGCGCAGGTCGCGCAGGGCCGCCTCGAGTTCACCTCTGGCTTCCTCCAAGCGGCCCGCCACCATCAGGGCGTTGCCGTAGTCGGAGCGCAGGAGGGCCAGGTCGCGCCAGGCCCCTACTTCGGCGGCCTCGACCATGGCCCGCTGGGCGGTGGCCTCGAGTTCAGGCTCCAGACCCAGTACGGCTGCGTTCAGGAGCAGTCCCTGCAGGGCATCCCACACCGCCCACCAGTCGCCCCGTTCACGGGCTTCCTGGTACAACAGTTCGGCTACCTGGAGGCTGGCTGCGTAGTCCCCCTTGACCCAGTCCACCACGACCTTATCGGCCCGTAAGCGCCGGAGCAGCAGGTCGTCGCGCACTTCGGCGGCCCGCTTGAAGGCCTGGGCATAGGTCTGGTCGTACTGCGCCAGGTCGCCCAGCCGGAACCAGTAACCCGACAGGTTGCGCAAAGCCAGGGTTTCCATGGCCTGGTCGCCGATATCGTGAAAGGCTCGGATGGAGGCCAGGAGGGGCTCGAGCTGCACTTCGGGGTCGCCCCCCGGTACTCCACGCAAGCCCGGCTTAAAAAGGGATTGCCCCGCTGACCGGGGGTCTGGGGCGGGGCGACGGCCTCCCGCACCGCCGCGATACCTTTCGGCCCCCTGCGCGGTGCCATCCGAACGGCGCCGAGCAAGAAGGACGCCAGTGAGCAGCCCCTGCCGCATGCGACGGTCGCCAGCCAGGGCA
>CAZIXH010000009.1:0-4046 GCA_964543055.1 uncultured bacterium | reverse complement strand
GCATTTTTTCCGGGCAAAATCAGCGACTCCGAGTACTTCACCCGCAACACCGATACCGACCACCGCATCCCCCGGATTGGCCGGTTGATTCCTGAAATTCCCTACCAGCAAGCGGCCCTGGGCATTGTGCGGGCCCTCGAGCAGGAGGCCAGGGCCCTGTTTGTGCCCTGGCAGTTGCACGCCTTCGACCTGCTGGCCCGCTGGTTTCCCCGCATTGCCGAGCACCTGGCCTGGAGAACCGGAGCCAGGCGCACAGACGCCTAGGGGCTACCGATTTTTCTCCCTCCACGCCTCGTAGCTAATCCGGGGCATCTCGAACAGGTCGGTGGTGCGCACATACCCTCCGCGACCCCCCATGCGCCCAATCAGGCCGAGTTCGGCGGTCTTCAGGTGTAGCTTTTTCGCGTCGGCCAGCAGGTGTTCCTGGACAAAAGCCCCCAGTACCTCACCAATCACCAGGCGGTTGCGGCCAACCTCGAGCACCGAATGCAGCCTGCACTCGAACCCCGCCGGAGCCTGGGCCAGCCTGGGAACAGGTACGCGCACCGAGGGGGCGGTTTGCAACCCGGCCACCTCGACCTCGCTAATCTCCTCTGGGAACTCGGCGGCGGTCAGGTTCATGGCTTCGGCCAGGGTCTCGCTCACCAGGTTGACCACAAAAGCCCCGCTGCGTTTGATGTTGGCCGCGGTGTCTTTGGGGCGCTCTGGGTGGTTGCCCACGCCGATGACCAGCAAAGCCGGGTCAGAGCCCATGGCGTTAAAGAAGCTGAAGGGAGCGGCGTTGACCTGGCCGCTGGCTCCCAGGCTGGTCACCCAGGCAATGGGACGCGGCACAATTAGCCCGGTCAGGAGCTTGTAGCGCTCCTGGGGGTGCAGTTGGGCAAAGTCGAAGTCCATAGGCGCAGTCTAGGGCGGTTTGCAGATTGAACCAAGGGCGAGGAGTTTATACGGATTCGGCAGGAACGCCAAACGTCCGTTGGCTAAGGGCAACCAACTCGCCTTCTGGCAAGACCGCAGGCCCCTGTCGGCAAGAGGCGTCTCACGTTGGTTAACAAAGCTCTTCACCGACAAGGCCGCCCATTCAGGCGGTTATGGCTTTGTTCAAGGCAAAACTTTCTTGCGGTCGGAGGTGCTTGAAAAGCGCACTACTGGCCTGGAGTCGGGGCATTGGATGAGTCCTGTGCATCATCCTGGTTTTGACTCGAGGTTACCGAAACCTGCTCTGGGGATTGCTCCGGTAGAGGTGTTGCATAGGGAATGGCCGGCAGCTTTTGCGTAAGCTGAGCCCGGACGGGCTCGAGCCAGGCGGGCAGGCGCAGGCTGGTACCGAGCTGCTCGAAGGGTTCGTCGTAGGTGAAGCCAGGGGTATCGGTAGCAATCTCAAACAACACCCCTCCCGGCTCGCGGAAGTAGACCGAGCGGAAGTACTGCCGATCCTGCACCGCCGTCACCCGAACCCCCTGGCGCTGGAGTTGCTCGCGCAGAGCTTGCTGGGTTTCATCGTCCGGAACACGAAAGGCAACATGATGTACCGTACCCACGCCCCCTTTGGCGGCCATGAACTGGCCGGTTTCGCGCACCTCGATACGGCCCCAGGAGGGTACTTCCGCAGACGGGCCCAGATAGGCAATGGTGTCCACCTGACCCAGCACCCGGTACCCTAACCCCTCGAGCAGACGCACCGAAGGTTCTGCCCGCAGCACCCACATCTGCGCTGCAAAAAGGCCCCGGATGGCATATTCCTCCGGCACCGGGGCCAGGGCCCAGTGCTGAATGGCGGGTACGCTGGAAGCCGCTACGAGCTCTACTGCAATACCATCGGGGTCCCGGAGGGTGAGTACCTTGACTTCTTCCAGACCGCTGGGGCCGACAATTTCGCGGCGCTGGGGGCCTTCATACCCAACCCCTTTTTCCAACAGGCGGTGCATCCAGTAGCCCAGGCTTTCCAGGGGAATGGCCAGGCTGATAATCGCCACCTGATGTACCCCCGCCCGTCCGGCCAGGGCCCGCTGCCAGGGGAAAAAGGTAAGGATGGTGCCGGGCTGGCCCAGTCCATCGCCATAGTAGAAGTGATAGGTTTCGGGGTCGTCGAAGTTGACCGTTACCTTGACCAGGCGCAGCCCCAGCACACCGGTGTAGAACTCCAGGTTGCGCTGTGGGTGGCCTGCCATCGCGGTGATGTGATGAATTCCAGTGACTTTGCACATCAAGGATGCCTCAATAGCGCAGCCATGCTGGTGGCGTTGGGGAAAACCTGGGCGTTGCTATGTACTAAGCCTCCCGCTGGGCCTGCCGAGCACTGCGTTCACCAGAATACCGTCCGTTTTCCCAAAAGCTGTGTAAATCAAGACCATGAGCGATTCAGGGCAAATGCAGCAGGCCCTGCCAACCGAAGCAAAAAAACAGGGGGCAACCTCGAGGTTGCCCCCACCAAGCAAACGGCATCAAGCTGCAACCGCAGACTGCTCGGCAACCGCCTGTACCTCGATGGTGAACCGAACCTCCTCCCCCACCAGCAAAGCCCCTAGCTCGAGTACCTGGTTCCAGGTCAGGCCCCAGTCCTTGCGGTTGAGAACGCCGGTAGCGGTCGCACCGGTGCGGGTCAGACCCCAGGGGTCTTTGACCGGGGCGCTGAGTTCGGCCTCGAGCACCACCGGCTTGGTGATGTTACGGATGGTCAGATTGCCGTGAATTCGATATTGATTTCCGCCCAGGGCTTCTATCTGGGTGCTCACAAAGCGAAGCTCAGGGTACTGCTCGGCGTCCAGAAAGTCGGGGGAGCGCAGGTGGGCATCGCGCTGGGCCTCGCCGGTCTCGATGCTGGCCGCATCAATCGTGACCTCGATCTGGCTGGGCACGCCCTGCTCGCTGGCCTGAATGCTGCCTGCAACCTTTTTGAATTGGCCACGAACGGTGAAGATACCCATGTGCTTGACGGCGAAAGCGACGGTGGTGTGGCTGCTATCGAGTTTCCAGTTCATTATGTTCTCCTTGGGTCTGATCCGGGTTCATAACTTCGGATCAACAAGCACATAGTATTTCATAGCGATATGTATTGTCAAGCGTTTGGACAAAGAAAGTAAATGTGCTAAGATGACATTGACATGGCTAGGCCTATTACCTCTGAAACCTCTGAAGTAGACCACAGCTTTTGTCCGGTCTACGAAGCCATTAATGTCTTGCAGGAAAAATGGACCTTGCACATCATTCGCAGTTTGCTGGATGGCCCCAAAGGTTTCAACGAGCTTTCCAGGGCTGTGGGCGGCTGCAATCCAGCTACCCTGGCTCAGCGGGTAGAAAAGCTCGAGCATCTGGGCATCATCTCCAAAACCATCCACTCCACCATGCCCCCACGCACCAGCTACGCCCTGACCGAAGCGGGACAGGCCTTGCAAACCGTGATCGAGGCCATAGACCGCTGGGGACGGCAATATCTGCCAGAGCCCGTTGCCCAGTAGGGACTAAGGATTTTAGGTCGCCCAGGTTTGTAGCCTGGGCTAAGTTTTTACCTTAATGCTTTTGGATGGTTTTTTTGCAGAACTATACCTATTCTGTGGTAGCTAAAACCTTGTTATAGCTTGCTTCGTTTTTCAGTTCATTTTGCTGGAATTATTTCCAAAACGACCGTATGGTCGCATTGTAATGCTGATATACCTGAGCTGGAAAAAGCATGGGTACCCTTTAGGTATGATTAAGTCTGCGGAGAAGCCCCTCGAGGCAGTGCTCGAATTGTTGGGCCAACGCGGGGTATATACCATTCTGCGTTCGCTCCACAGCGGCTCGTTGCGATTTGGTGCTTTGCAGCAGGTAACTACCCTGCCCCCACGAACCCTATCGCTACGATTAAAGGAACTCGAGGAGTTGGGCCTGATCAGCCGAACCGAATATCATGAAGTGCCCCCACGGGTAGACTATGCCCTCACCTCCCAGGGTCAGGCCCTTCAACCTGCCCTCGAGGCCCTTGCGATTTGGCAAGAAAAGGTCAGCTAGGGTTGGAGAGATGCCAAACAATACCAAATCTGCCCAGAAGTGACCCAAAAGCGATA
>CAZIXH010000008.1:0-4377 GCA_964543055.1 uncultured bacterium | reverse complement strand
CCGGTCACGGCCACGCCTTTCCGCAGCGGAAAGTTGCCAATGGCCGCCAGACCCGCGACCAGCTCGGCCAGCCCTGCGGGGTCGCCGTCAATGGAGACATAGCTTTGCTCGAAGGCCAGACTGATGGTAGCAGGAAGCGGGCCGCTCTCGATGTACCGGCTGCGAAGGTAGCCGGCCAGGGTCAGTACCGCTTTGTGGAAAATTTGCCCACCCAGACCGGCTTCGCGGTCTATGGAGATCACATGATCACGGCCAGGAGCGGCCCTGGCGGTCAGTCGGGCTGGGCGGCCCCAGTAGGGCGCCGCCTCGACCACCACCAGGCTGTTGACCTCGCCCACCACCCGTCCGGTGGTGTGGAGGCTCCAGACCCCTTCCTGTACCGCCCGTAAAAACTCCTCCTCGGAAAGAAAGCTGCGCTGCTCGCGGGCCAGAACGGCCTGCTCTACCGCCTCTGCACTGAGAATTCCCTCACCCAAAACGGCGGCCTCTTCGGCCAGGGCACGGGTTTCGATCAGGCGGGCGTCCATGCGGTCGCGTTGTTCGGCGCTGCGCCGGGCTTCGTCGTAAAGCCGGATCAGGCCGCCCTGGGTAAGCTGGAACCCCTGGGCCTGCAGCCAGCCCCCCAGGGCCATCATGTTTTCCGGGGTGGCAGGCAGGGTGGGGGAGAACTCCACCCGGATGCGAAATAGCTCGCTGAAGGCCGGGTCTTCTTCCAGCGATTCAAAAGCCTCCTGGGTGCCGACCAGCATAACCTGCATCTGGATGGGAAAAGGCTCGACCTCGAGGCTGGCCGGGGCTTGCGGCTCCATGACCGGTTCGACCTGCCCGTTGCGCAAGGCTCGCTTGAAGGCTTCCCAGGTGCCCTCGCGCTTGAGGCTGAGGGCATCCAGAATCAGATACCCCCCTTGGGCACGGTGAACCGCGCCAGGGCGAATCAGGCTGACGTTGGTGCTCCAGACCCCTTTGTCTACGGTGTAGTCCAGCCGTCCAAACAGCCGCGGTGCGGTGGCATAGGGCTCAAACACGATGGGGGGTGGGCTGCCACTGCTGGAGGAGGTGAGCAGGTTGGGCCGCCACTGGGCAGGGTCGAGGGGCTCGCCGGTCTCGGCGTAGCGGGCCAGGCGACCGCGCAGGGCCTCGAGGTAGCCTCGGGCCTGGGGAAAGCGCTGAAACAACGGCTCGAAGCGGTTGTTCAGGTAGTGCAGCGCCCAGTCGCGGCGTAGCCGCCTTAGCGAGACCTCGAGTTCGGCGTCGGCGGCCAGGCTGCCCAGCGTGACTTCCTCGAGCCTTGCGCTGAGTTCGGCGGGAACCGGGCCTGGGCCGCTAATTTCAAGCCTTTCCCCGTTGGACGACAGGGTGAACCCGGCCTCCTGGGCTTCTTGCTGGAGCGAGGCCAGTTGCTTTTCGTGGGCCTCCTTGAAGTGGGCCTCGAGCTGGGTTTTTTCCCGCAGGAAAGAACCCTGGCGGAACAGCTCGTCCAGCCGGCTGACCTCCAGCAGCAGGTTCTCCACTGCGTCGGCCAGATGGGTTTCCTGTCCACTGGGCAGGGTCAGCACCGCTACCTTGCGCTCCGACAGGGGCACATACAGCAGGTCGGGTGGGGTTTCGACGGTCTGGGTACTCAAATAGGCCAGTAGCGCCTCATGCTTGCCCAGGCTGGAAGGCCCCACCAGGTAGGCATGGAACCCCCCCCGAAGGGCCAGTTCCAGCGCAGCCCTGGCCCGTTCCTGCCCAAAAAAAGGAGGTGCGGGCGGGAACGAGACAATATCGCCCGAATCATCGGTAAATGTGCGCCACTCAAGCGCCTCGTAGGAAAGCTTCATGCTGGACAAGTATACCCACAGAAAGAAGGCAAAAAGCTGAACGAATGCTGGCAACCTATCTTCCGTTGCAGGGCTGCTTCAGCCCAAGGCTATAGACCATCGGCTATAGACCACAGACCATAATCTTTCGACCATTGACCAGGCTTTCAGCCAGACCCCAAGCCTGTTATGCTGTTGCCAAAGGAGGCAACTTCGTCATGTCTATGCGAGTTCTGGGGATGATTCTCGCGGGGGGTCAGGGTTCAAGGTTGTTCCCCCTCACGGCCAAACGCGCGAAACCTTCGGTGCCTTTTGGGGCGCGTTACCGCATCATCGATTTCGTACTCAACAATTTCCTGAACTCGGGCATCTACGGCATTTACGTGCTCACCCAGTTCAAAGCCCAGTCCCTGACCGAGCATGTGCAGCGGCACTGGCGGTTTGGGGGCTTCCTGGAAGATGCATTTATTTTGCTGGTACCGGCCCAGATGTACCGCTATGAAGAACTGGGGCCGGTCTGGTACCGCGGTACTGCCGATGCCATCTACCAGAACCTGCACCTGATCAACAACCACAAGCCCGACAACGTGGCGATTTTCGGCGGCGACCACATCTTCAAGATGAACATCGCCCACATGCTGGACTACCACAACGACCACCGCGCCGACCTGACCATCGCCGCCTACCCGGTGCCCATCGAGCAGGCCAGCCGCTTTGGGGTGCTCCAGGTAGACGACCAGTGGCGCATGATTGGCTTTCAGGAAAAGCCCAAGAACCCCACCCCCATCCCCGGCAAGCCGGACCTGGCCCTGGTCTCGATGGGCAACTATATCTTCCGCACCGATCCCCTGGTGGAAAAGCTCGAGCACGACGCTAAAGACCCTAACTCCTCGCACGACTTCGGCAAGGATGTGATTCCCCGCGCCCTGAGCGAGGGCTACCGCATCCAGGTCTATGATTTCAAGCGCAACCCCATCCCCGGTCAGCAGGTTCCCAACACCTACTGGCGTGATGTGGGAACCATCGATGCCTATTTTGAAGCCAGCATGGACCTGATTCAGGTGACCCCGGAGTTTGACTTGTTCAACCCCGACTGGCCCCTGCGTGCGGCTAACTTCAACTCGCCCCCTGCCAAGTTTGTGCACGAGGCCGGCGCCCGCACCGGACAGGCCTTCAACAGCCTGATTGCAGGGGGTTGCATCATCTCGGGCGGTACCATCCGCGAGTCGGTGATCTTCCGCCGCAACCGCATCAACTCCTACGCCCTGGTCGAGCGCAGCATCCTGTTTGACGAGGTGGAGGTTGGGCGGTATGCCAAGCTGCGCAACACCATTGTGGACAAAAATGTGAGCATCCCGCCCCATACCGAGATCGGCTACGACCTCGAGGCCGACCGGGCCCGCGGCTTTACCGTCACCCCGGAAGGCATTGTGGTGGTGCCCAAAAGCTACCGATTCTAGCCCATTGCTGATAGCCTATAGCCGATAGCCTCGAGAGGTTTGGCTATAAACTATTGTCTATCAGCCATCGGCATTTATGGACAAGCATCCCGGTAAGATTTTTTATCGTCTGACGCGCATTTTCCCCGGAGATCAGTTACCGGGTGGGCGGGCGCCCGCGGCCAAGGTTTATGCCAATCCGCTGGAATCGGTGGAGCTTTCAGAGCCGGTGCGCGATGGGGGCCCGGCGGTCTGGCGGGTGCTGTCGCGGGTGGCGCCCACCACACCCAAGGTAGGTTCTTCCATCACCCTGGCCGAGCTTTCACAGGTGCTGGCCCCGCTGGCAGTACGCCGCGGGGGGCGGGGCTATCCCTCGGCCGGGAGTGCTTATCCCCTCGAGGTCTACCTGGCCGTGCAGCACCTGCAAGACACCTTCCAGGGCATCTACCACTACGCCGCCAAGCAGCACCAGTTAGAGCAGCTTTCGGGCCGCTTTGACCCCAAAAGCTGGAAATCGGCCCTGATGGACCTGGAAGCGGTGGAAACCTCGGCAGCGCTGGTGGTTTTCAACGCCGTACCGGAGCGCTCCGAAGCGGTATTTGGGTTGCGCGGGTTCCGCTACGCCCTCCTGGAGGTGGGTTATGCGGTGGGCGAGGTGATGGTAGCCGCTACCGCCCTGGGCTTGCAGGCCTACCCCGCCGAAACTTTCTACGACGAAGAAGTACGCAAACTGCTCTCGCTGCCCGATGCCGAGTATCCGGTGGTGGTGTTGTTGCTGGGGCGGTAGAGGTGAGGGCGAATGGCTCATAGCCGATAGCCCGTAGCCACAAGCCACGAGCCAAGCGCCACAAGCCATCCAGCATCGCCGTGAACGTGGCTTGACCCTGGACTTTTACCAGCCAGTATGCTTTACGGCAATGGAGTCTCCTGAAGCGGTTTTTGTGTACGGCACCCTGAAACAAGGGGAGCGCAACTTTGAGGTCTCGAGGCAGGCGGGCTGGCTGCGCTCTGAACCGGCTTACCTCGAGGGTTTTCGGCTTTATCACATCCCCCAAAGCGACATTCGGCCCTATGCCTACCCCTGTGTGCTCACAGGGGAGGGGCTGTCTCTGTGACACATCTGACAGCTCCGACGA
>CAZIXH010000007.1:0-4428 GCA_964543055.1 uncultured bacterium | reverse complement strand
GCTACCTCGACACGCCGTACTGCCTTCAAGAGCCCCTGTCGAAACCGGAACGCCCCCAGGCAAATAGTTATTGTAGCAGGTTTTTGGCTTCTTGAGTAGGCTAGGGCCATGAGCAAGATAGACCCCACCCGGCTCGAGCGCGACACCCTGGTCAAGACCCTGGGCATCCAGATTCTCGAGGCATCCCCCCAAAAGGTGGTGGCCGAGATGGAGGTAACCCCCCGGCTGCACCAACCCTTTGGCTATCTCCATGGCGGGGCCTCGGTGGCCCTGGCCGAGACCGTCGCCAGCATTGGCGCTTACCTGGCTGCACCAGAGGGCTATACCAGCTTCGGGCTGGAAATCAACGCCAACCACCTGCGCTCCATGGAGTCCGGCAAAGTGACGGCTACCGGAACGCCCCTTCACTCGGGGCGCACCACCGCTGTCTGGAGCATCGAAATCAGAGATGAGCAGGGACGTCTGGTCTGCATTTCACGCTGTACGCTGGCCATTACGCCCCTGCGCAAGGATTGACAAACGGGGACAAACGCCTTTACACTCCCTGCATATGCAGACCTCGAGGGGTTTCGCAAGCCAAACTGCCCGCTTTTTTGGGTATTTTTATTGGCCTGGCATCCCCGTTAGGCTCGCATAGTGGTTTAACACGCATCCGTGCTTCCGGGGAACGCAAACCCCGGAAGTTTTTTTGCGTGGAAGGAGCAAGGCAATGCTAATCATTCTGAAACACGGCGCAGGTTCGGCAGAAATTGAGTCGGTCGTACGGGAAGTGGAGCGGGTCGGCTACCGGGCCCATGTGTCCGAGGGCGAGCACACCACCCTGATTGGGGCCATTGGCAAGGGCCCCACCCCGGAGCTGATTGAGCACTTCCGGGCGCTTTCTGCCGTGCAAGACGTAATCCCCATCTCCAAGCCCTACAAGCTGGCCTCGCTCGAGGTCTCCCCCAGACCCACCGTGCTGCGCTGGAACACCGGTGCTACCGGCGGCGGCGAGGTGCTGATTGCCGCCGGGCCTTGCGGGGTGGAGAGCCTCGAGCAAACCCTTACCGCTGCCCGCTATGTCAAAAAGCACGGCGCCCAGATGCTCCGGGGGGGGGCCTTCAAACCCCGCACCTCGCCCTATAGCTTCCAGGGGATGGGCCAGGAGGGGCTGGAGATTCTGGCCCAGGCCCGCCGCGAGACCGGCCTGCCCATCGTGACCGAGGTGGTCTCGCCCGAGCAGGTAGACCTGGTGGCCGCTTACGCCGATGTGCTGCAAATCGGGGCCCGCAACGCGCAAAACTTCGCCCTGCTGCAAGCGGCAGGCAAGTCGGGCCGGGCTGTAATGCTCAAGCGGGGGATGAGCATGACCCTGGAGGAGTTCTTGATGTCGGCAGAGTACGTGCTGGCCCAGGGGAACATGAAGGTCATTCTGGTAGAACGGGGCATCCGCACCTTCGAAAAGTCCACCCGCTTCACCCTGGATGTCTCGGCGGTGCCGGTACTCAAGAGCTGGACGCACCTGCCGGTCTGGATTGACCCCTCCCATGCTGCCGGCAAGCGCGACTGGGTGACCTCTTTGGCGCTGGCAGGCCTGGCCGCCGGGGCGGATGGCCTGATTGTGGAGACCCACCCCGAACCCGAAAAGGCCCAGTCCGACGCCGCCCAGCAGCTAACCGAGGCCCAGTTTGCCGATATGATGGGCAAGGTTAGGGCCTTTCTGCCTGCGCTGGGCCGCAGGCTTGCAAGGGAACTCGAGCCCGCCTGAGCCGTTGCAATAAGCGATTAAGTTGCGCCCGTATAAGGTCTAGAGATGAATGCAGGCTGCGCTAGAAAATCATGCTCCGGGCACAATACCCGAATGATTTTCGATCATGTCATTATCCAAAACATGGGCGGGAGGCACTTAGCCCATAGCCCGCAGCCCTTTGACCCTGGACTTCGAACCCTCGACTCTAGACGACCTTCGACCCTCGACCCGTGACCTCTTTATGATGAATCCCCTTTTTGGCAAAGTCGGCATTTTCGGGATTGGCCTTCTGGGCGGCAGTGTGGCCCTGGGCCTGCGCGAGCGCTTCCTGGCCGAGGAGATTCACGCCTACGACCCCAATCCAGGGGCGCTCGAGGATGCCCTGGCCCTGCAAGTAGTGGATCGGGTACACCCGTCCCTGGGGAGCTGGATTGGGGAGCTGGACCTGGGGGTGCTGGCCGCCCCGATGGGGGTGCTGGTGAGCGAGGGCCAGAAGCTCTCGCAATTCTCCGCGCCACACACCCTCTGGACCGATGTGGGCAGCGTCAAAAGCCCGGTGGTGGCAGCGCTCACAGGGGTACTGCCCAACTTTGTGGGTTCGCACCCCATGGCGGGCAGCGAAAAAGCGGGCGTCGAGGCCGCTCACGCCGGGCTCCTGCAAAACGCAGTCTGGGTGATTACGCCGACGCCAGCAACTAACCCAAAGGCGCTTTCCACCCTGCACAATCTGGTGCAAAACCTGGGGGCCTATCCCCTGGAAATCTCCCCCGAGCTACACGACCGGCTGGTAGCCCGCATTTCCCATCTGCCTTATCTGCTGGCTGTGGGCCTGAACCGACTGGTTGCTCAGGATCCCCAGCAGGAATTGCTGATGTTCCTGGCCGCCGGGGGCTTCCGCGACCTGACTCGAGTGGCCTCGGGCTCCCCTCGCATGAGCCGCGACATGGTGGTAGCTAACAAAGCGGCCCTGCGGGAGGCCATCGAGGATCTGCGGGCGGTGATGCTGGAGCTGGAAAACCTGCTCGAGGCCCCCGAGAACCTGCTCGAGGTAGCCCAGGAAGCCAAACGCACCCGCGATTCGCTGCCCATCGTCAAGCGCAGCCTGCTGCCGGTGATGAACGAACTGGTGGTACAGGTCCCCGACAAACCCGGCCAGATTGCCACCGTCTCCACGGCCCTGGGGAAGGCCGGGGTCAACATCAAAAACTTCGAGGTGCTGGCCATCCGCGACGAAGGAGGCGCCATCCGGATGGGCTTTGCCACCCCCGACGAGCGCGAGCAGGCCCGGCAAATTCTGGAAAGTATCGGCTACCGGGTGCGTTGAGAATGGCCCCTTGATGCCTTTTCACTGGGGCACAAAGTCGTGAATGACCAGTTCAGCCGGGCAGGCTACCCGTATGGGTGCGGTGGACAAACCCAGGCCCCTTGAGATAAAAGCCGGAACGGGGTCGTCTACCCAGCCCCCGGCAAATTGCTGGCCATAGACCGAGGACGTGAAGGTAGGGCCATACCAGGGCAGCACCACCTGCCCTCCGTGCGTGTGTCCACACAGGGTAAGGTCCACGGTTCGGGGCACCTGGTACAGATAGTCCGGGTTGTGGCAAATAAGCAAACAAGCTGATGCAGACTGGTGCTTGGCAAGGGCTTTCTCAATATCGGGTTCGCCGTGCCACCAGTCCTCCACGCCTGCCAGATACAGGTCTTCCCGGAGTTGAACACCTTCGTTGTGCAGAAATCGAACGCCCTGCTGATTGAACGCTTCCTCCAGCTCCAGCGGGGGCAGCATGGGCACCCTGGGTGGGCTCGAACTGGACTTTTTCGAAGTTACCCGTTCCGGGTACCTGGGCTGGTAGTGGTTATAGCGGTAGTCGTGGTTGCCCCAGACCCCCCAGACGCCCAGGGGGGCCTGAAGCTTTCCTAGTTCTGGCAGGGTGGGTAGCACCTGGTGTTTTCGTCCGGAGTCGGTCAGGTCGCCGGTAATCACAATCAGGTCGGGTTGCTCTGCCAGAGTGGCCTCCACCCAGCGGCGCACGGAACCCTGACGGATGAAAAACCCGATATGCAGGTCGGAAAGATGAGCAACCCGCAAGGGAGCCTGCAAGCCCCTCAAGGGGCGCCGGAAATGCTGGACGGTGAAGGTGTAGCTGAAAATCACCCAGTTATCCTAACCGAAAGCTCTAGCCCTCCGGAATGAAGTCAAACACCACCAGTTCGGCGGGTGCGTTGATGCGCAATGGAAGCACCGTCATGCCCAGTCCCCGCGAGACAAACCCCGCAACCGGGGGCGAGGCGGGGCTGTAACCGGGGCTGTACCACCCCCCAAGGTAGCTTTGACCGTAATACGAAGGTGTCCAGGGCGCGCCCACACCAGGCAGATAGACCTGACCCCCGTGGGTATGACCGCTCAAAACCAAAGACACCGGCAAACCCTGGTAAAAGTCCCAGAAGTCGGGGTTATGAGCCAGAGCCAGGCTGGCCTTTCCGGCTCGGTAGTCTGCAAGAGAAACCTTGGGGTTGGCTTCCTCTTCCCAGTAGTCATCCACCCCGCTCAGGTAAAGGTCGTCTCGCACCCATAGGCCCTGGTTGGACAGGACTTCAATTCCTCTTTTGGGCAAACGCTGGCCCAGGTAACGCTTGACGTTGGGCAGTCCGTTGTCGTGGTTACCCCAGATTGCGTAGACCCCCAGTGGCGCACGAAG
>CAZIXH010000006.1:0-7232 GCA_964543055.1 uncultured bacterium | reverse complement strand
GCCATCGTCCTTTTGCAGCATGGGGGCGTGAGTGCCCTCAGGGGGCTGGGGGGTGGGTTGCAGGTGTTCCAGGTGGGCCAGAGCGTCCAGAAGCAGCTCGATGCCCTTGTCGCGCAGGCGGTTGGCGAGCTCGAGGGCTGTTTCGTCGGGCCCAACCGGGGTACGCCAGCGGGCCACCACCGGGCCGGTGTCCATGCCCACATCGGTCTGCATGATGCAGACGGCGGTCTCGGGGTCGCCGTTGATGAGCGTCCACTGCACCGGTGCGGGGCCCCGGTAGTTGGGCAGGTCGGAGGGGTGCAGGTTCAGAAAGCCAAAGCGGGGTACTTCCAGCAGCTCGGCGGGCAGGATTTTGCCGTAGGCGGCGGTTACGGCCACCTCGAGGCCCAGGCTTTTGAAAAGCGCCATGAACTCGAGGTTCTTGCGGAGCCGCACAGGCTTCTCTACCCGCAAGCCCCTGGCCTCGGCCCACGCCGCCACCGGGCAAGGCGTAATTTGCAAACCCCGCCCCGCCGGTTTATCCGGCTGGGTGACCACCAGCACCACCGCGTGGTGGCGGTGAAGGGCTTCCAGCACCGGCACGGCCCAGGCAGGCGAACCAAAAAAAGCCAGTCTGCGGCGCAGGGGTTGGGAGGTCATGACGGGTTGTTCAGAAGGCAATCAACCATAGACTCTCGACCATAGACTCTCGACCATCGACTATTGACCTCACCTGGCCTGCCCCAGCCGTGCGGCCTCCTCGCGCAAGAACGCCTTGGCCTGCCGCTGGAAAAGGGCCAGGTCTTCGCGGTGTTCCTCGAGGAACTTTTGCTTGTCGGCAAAGGCCAACCGCTGGAAGAAGAGGATGCCGTCCAGGTGGTCTATCTCGTGCTGAAGCACCACCGCCAGGTAGCCCTCGGCCTCGAGCACCTTCGGCTCGCCCTTTTCGTTCTGGTACTCGACCCGCACCTGCAAGTCGCGCTGGGCCCCTTCGGCATAGAGGCCGGGCAGCGACAGGCACCCTTCGGTGATGGACTGCTGGCCCGAACGGTAGGTGATGACCGGGTTCACCATCACGTAAAGCTCTTTGACACGGGTTTTGAGGTCGGCCTCGGGGCCTTCTTCTGTCTCGTCCTCGAGGTATTCGGCGGCCACAAAAAGCCGCTGGCTGATGCCGACCTGGGGGGCCGCCAGCCCCACCCCGCGGGCTTCGAACATGGTCTCGAGCATGTTCTCGGCCAGCGCCGGAATACCGCTAAAATCCTGCACGGGCAGGGCTTTTTTCTTCAAAACGGGGTCGCCGTACAGGCGGATGGGGAGAACCTGGGCCATCGTGGACTATTGTCTATGGTCTAGGGGCGCTTGTCTATGCCACGCTGCACCACTTTCCCCAGGGTGTTCACGATGACCACGCCCGCCAGGGCGATTCCACCCCCCACCAGGGCCAGCACACCGGGCACTTCCCGCAGCCAGACATAGGCAATCAGGGTAGCGAGCACCGGCGAGATGTACAAAAAACTGGTCACCTGCGACGCCGGGGCTCGGCTCAGGGCGTAGTTCCAGGTCAGGTACGAAAGCGCACCCGGCACCACGCCCAGATACATCACGCTCCAGGTGGCCTGGGCCGAGGCAGCCTGCATCTCGGATACCAGGCCCGGCCAGAACACCAGTAGCGGCAGGGTCCCGGCCCAGATGGTGTAGGCGGTGAAGTTGAGGGGGTTGTATTTTTTCACCAGGCTGCGCTGGAACACGAAGTAAACCGAGGTAACAAAGGCCGCCAGCACAATCAGCAAGGCGCCGGGCTCGAGTTCAAAGCTACCGGGGTGGTTGCCCACGGCAATCAGGGCCACACCTGTAAAGGCCACCCCAATGCCCAGCCAGCCCCAGGCCGAAAGCCGTTCGCGCAGGAAAAAATAGGACATCAGGGCCACAAACACCGGCCCCACCGCAATCAGGAGCGCGGCGGGCCCGGCCTTCACGGTAACCTGGCCAAAGTTGAGGGCGGTGTGGTAGGCGGTAATGCCCAGGAAACCCAGCCCCAGAATGGCCGGCCAGTCTCTCCGTTCGGGCAGGGGCATCCGCACCCACAGGGCGTAAACTACCATCACTGCCGAGGCCACCAGAAAGCGCAGCAGGGTCAGGTGGGCCGGGCTGTAGTCCTGAAGGCCCGCCCGTATCCCGGCAAAGGCCGAGGCCCAGGGCAGGATGGTGAGGCCAATCGCCAGAAGGACTCGAGAATCCACCGGGGGATAGTAGCATATCGTTAGAGTCCATGACCCACGCAATGCTCGAGTTCATCCGCCACCTGAACCTAATGGGTGCACGTTCAATGGTCATTGGCGGCTACGCCCACCGCAACCCTGCTGCTACCCTGGCCAACATCAAACAAGCCCTGCTGGCCTCGCTGGCAGAACTCAGGAGCCTCGGGCCCGAAGAACTGTTCGAAGACCGCTACCGGCGTTTCAGGGGCCTGGGGCGCTACCAGACCTGAACTGACCCGCCAGGAGCCCTCTGGCTACAAGAGCACTCCAGCCAACAGCCCCCAGTGGGTTGACTCTGGGGCTGATGATTGGCAATCTTTATGGGCCAACCCGCACAATCCGGGCCACCGAGGGCACCCCGCTGGCGTTAATGACAAAGACCATGTAGAAGTTGGGCGGTGCCAGGTTGGCGTTGGCCGGTGCGGCTACGGTGAGGCTGGTGGTGTCTCTGGATTGAATCGAGAGGGTCAGGAAGCGCTGGGTGTAGTTGAAGGCGTGGGTGGAAGCCCCCAGGCCCAGCAAGGTCACCGACTGGATGTTGGCTGCATCCGGCGCACCAATCACAAAACTCTGGCCGTAGCGAATATTGCTGGGCACGCTCTGGATGTCAGGCCGGGCAGCCAGAGAGCCGTCGCTATTGAACAGATAGGGCGGATAGTAAATCTCGTAGTTGAGCTGATTAACCCCGGCTATTGCGCTGCCGCTGCCGGGTTGGCAATCGGCGCCGCAGCCACCGCTACCGGCTACCCAGACCGTAGCATCGGGGAGCAACAAGGCCACCGAATGATAGTTTCGGGGTCGCTGTGCCGTCGCTGCAACAGTCCAGGTATTCGCTCGAGGGTTCCAGATTTCCCCTGCATAAACCGATGAGGGTAGATCCCACAGGCCACCGTTGTTCCCTCCATTCACGAACACCCGCCCATCCGCCAACAGGGTGGCATCGGGGTGGGTGCGTGCGTAGTTCATGGAAGGCCCCGCCACGGAACTCACGCCACTGGTCAAGTCTATGAGGGTTGTGGATGCGCTCGCTGTAGTACCGCCGCCGATGGTGATGATCCGGCCCGGCTCATACATCACCGACGATCCATACCAGCGGTTGGGCCCTTGGCGCACCCAGGTTTGGCTGCTCCACGAGCCGCTGCCTGCGGTATTGAGGTAAGACATGGTGTTGTTCCAGCCAGCGTGGAACACCAGCCCATTGGGGGCCACATGCATCCAGGGGAAGTAATGCTCGAAATTGCGCCCGGAAGTGGTAGCCCCGGTGAGCTGCCGAAGCGTGCCATTGGTCTGCCAGACCTCGTGCACGCTGTTGTTGGCCCCGGTCTCGGTCTGGCCCCCGGTGATGAGTAGTTCGCCGTTGGGCAACGGCGTTACGCTCGGGTACCAGCGTCCGGCCCGCATGTTGGGGCCTCTGGTCCAGGTCTTGGAAACGGGATCAAAGATGTTGGTATGCAGGCTTCCGTTGGGCGTGCCCAGGTTGCCCCCGGCCACCAGCAAACGCCCATCCTGCATAACAGCCCAACCCGCGCAGAAGAGGTCGGTGGTGTTGTTGTTGACCTCCTCGAAGGAGTTGGTCACGGGGTCCCACAGGGTCACGATAGAGCTTTGGTGGTAGGGCGAGCTGGCGTCCTGGAGGTCGCGGTAAACTCCAATGCGGTCGTAGCTGTACCAGGCAATCACCTTGCCATCGGGCAAGAGTGCGGCATGGGTTGCCACCAGGGGGAAGTCGCGCACCGGGCCAAAAAACCCACGGGTGGTGGCAGTGCTGCCTCCGTTGATCGGGGTTTCGATGGGCGGTGTGGTTACGTTAGCCGTGGCGGCTGTACCCCGAACTCCGTTCACCACCGCAGCGACCTGATAGCTATAGGTTGTGCTGGCCGAGAGGCCGTTGTCCACAAAACTCGAGGCCGTCGGCGACCCCACCTGTGCAAAAGAACCCGTACTACCGGTGCGCCGCTCAACGATGTAACTGCTCGCCCCGTTCACCGCCGACCAGTCCAGATAGACGCTACCTGCCGATTGCCCCACGGCAATCAAGTCGGTTGGGGCTGCAATTGGGTCGGGCGGTGTGGTGCTATCGGAGTACAGGTAACGCTGGGGGATGATTTCTCTGGGCTGGCTGGGACTGCTCCAGAAGAGTTGGGCCGATGCACCGCCAGTATTATCGAAAAACTCCATCCGGAGGCTATAGCGTTGCCCCGCAACCAGGGTGATGGTACCGCTGCGGTCAGCAGCAGACTGGTTGCGCCATCGGTCAACGATAAGTTGGTTGTTGACCCACAAACGCACCCCATCGTCGGTGCGGGTAATGAAGGTATAGGTTTCACTGAAGCGGGCCTCGATCTGACCTGTCCAGCGCACACTGAAGGTATCCGGGCCGATCCGGGGATCGGGCGAACCCGTACCCCAGTTGAAGTTGATAGTGGCATCGGTGCGGGTGAAGCTGGTGCCGGTAAAGTCTATGTTGTCGTAGTAGCGCCCCGAAAGACCATTCCCTCCTGTGGAGGCTGCCGGGGTGGTCACCTGTTGCTCCACACCCCCGCTGCTACCAGCGGCATTGACAGCCCGCACCCGGTAGGTATAGGAGGTGTTGGCCACAACGGTGTTGTCGGTATAGGTAAGGGCCGTGAGATTGCTGACCAGTACGCTGTAGCTACCCGTTCCCACCCGGCGGTCCAGCGCATAGCTGGTAGCCCCCGTCACCGCACTCCAGTTCAGCACCACACTCGAGGCCGAGGCGGCATTGGCCGTAAAGCTGGAGGGATTGGTCGGGGGTTGGGGCTGGCTCGAGCTGGCGACCCACTCAAACCAGTCGTAGTTTCCGGCAGCAAAGTCGGTGGTTGAAACCGCCTCAAAGGAAATCCGCACCACCCGGGTGCCGGCAGACAGGGGAATGGCCGCGCGGGTAACGATGTTGTAGGTATCCCAGTTGCCCGCCGCCGGTACATCCAACAAGCCGGTCACATCCTGATCGTCTACCAGTACTCGGAACCGGGCTCCGGCCATCCGGTTATTGACCCGCACCCTCAGATCGTAGTTGCCAGTCTGGGCCACGGCTACGGTGTACTCGAGCCATTCGCCCGCCGCAGTCCAGCCCACCAGGCCCCAACCCGTGCCGGCCATCACATCTACCGGGGTATCGCGGTAACTCCCCCCTCGATTGAGGGTGTCGCTATCGGAGAAAGAGATACCCTGGCCCCCCTCATCAAAGTCTTCAAACTGAATCAAGCCGGGAACCGGCCAGGGGGTGCTACGGCTATAGGGGGTCTGCTGGGGATTGACGGCAGGGGTAGTGGTACTGGCCTCGACCCCGGTGGTAATGTCCGTACCGTTGGTCGCCTTTACCCGGTAGGTGTAGGTGGTGCTGGCCGTCAAGCCGGTATCGGTAAAGGTTGTGGTGGGGGGGGTGGCAATCTGGACGAAGCTGGTGCTGGCGGTGCGGCGCTCGAGGATATAGCCGGTGGCTCCGCTAGCAGGGTTCCAGCTTAGCGCAATGCTGGTGGGCGAGGTGGCAGAAGCCGTAAAACCGGTTGGGTTAAGGAGGCTGGTACTTCCCGCGCACACCAGCCGGGCATTGGCCCAGTTGGCGTGATCGTAGTAAACGTTGTCTCCACCATCGCTGACAACCAGACGCAGTTGCTGTCGCCCGGTCACATCTACATCTATTGGTTGGCTTGGACTATTACCCCGCATCACCCCAGAGTTGAACAGGCTCACACCATCGGCGAATACCTGAAACACCACCGAGCCCCACTGGGTCTGGGTATCTATCTCATCATCCAGGCCCACCACTGCTTGAAACCGGCTACAGTTAGCTTCCAGGCTGTACACAACCTCCGAAATGGCGTGTACACCCAGTCCTTTGGTATAGGTCACCCCATTGAGGGTGAGGGTACGACCATCACCTGCCGCCGACTCGCCATTGCTCTGGTCACGCTCCACCGGCCCCCAGCCGTTGGTAGCGGTCACCCAGTTCAAGTCACTCAGGAATACATTACCAGTGGGGGCGGCCATGATGCTCAGGTTGCGCTCGTTCCAGGGCTTGGGCCCCAACCTATAGGGTTCAGGGACGCTGGAATTGGGGCTCGAGCACGCCGCCAGAACCGCTGCCAGCATCAAAAGCCAGAGTGTGCGCTTGTTCCAATATGCCACCATACTCAACCCCTCTTGCTAGCCGCTCGTGCTGAGTCCTGCTATTTAGCGGATATTTAGCTTGACGTAATGGATGTCTAATGCATTGTAGCCAGATTCGGGACATTTGCCCCGTTACTCCTTTCGTTATTCCCGACTGGTAACCAAGCAACGAAATTCCTGTGCGCCGCAAACTATGCACCTCCCGCCCATGTTTTGGCTACTGGGATGATCGAAAATCGTTCGGGTATTGCGCCCGGAGCATGGTTTTCTGGCGTGGTCTGGATTTATCCCTAAACCTTGATACAGGCGCAACTTAGGGTCCATGAATTCGAGGCTTGACAAAAATAACACTGTAAAGTATATTGACGTTGTGAGCAGTACAGCCCTTACGCGCCAAGAGCGCATCAAGCAGCGGAGCGCCGAACGCCGTGAACGGTCCCGGCAGGAGACCCGTCAGGCCATTCTGGAAGCGGCCACGCGGATGTTTGAGCGCGAAGGCTACGAGGGTTTTAGCTTGCGTCAGGTCGCCGAGAACATCGGCTACACCCCCACCACCATCTACCTCTACTTCAAAGATAAGGACGACCTCTTATTCGCGGTCTGTTCTCAGGGATTTGACGAGTTTACCCAGGCCCTGCAAAGGGCTTATGCAGCCCATTCCGACCCCCTGGAACGTCTGCATGCCCTGGGCTGGGCCTACCTCGAGTTTGGCCTCTCCCACCCCCTGCACTACCAGGTGATGTTCATGCAAAGGGCCGAGTGGGCCACCAAAGCCACCAGTACCAAGGGAGACACCGAGGGGGCTAACTCCTACCTGATCCAGATGAACGCGGTAATCGAAGCCATGAAGGCCGGGGT
>CAZIXH010000005.1:0-3219 GCA_964543055.1 uncultured bacterium | reverse complement strand
GCCTGGGGCTGGCCCTGGTGGCAGCGGTCGTGCGCTGGCACGGGGGGCGGGTCTGGGCGCAAAACCGGCGGGAAGGCGGCGCCCGGATCGGCTTTGCGCTGCCGATTCAAACTTATACCAACTCTGCACTTGAGCGGCGCTAAACGCGCCCCTCACTTGCCGCGCCAAGGGGCGCGTCCGAGGGACTTGTATACCGCTTTTGGGTCACTTCTGGGCTGATTTAGTATTAGCGCAACGCTTTTTGAAGTAGCTCGAGGTTCTTTTTCCAGGTATCCACGTAGCCTCCCGACTCAGCCCCCAGCAGGTCGAGCAAGAGCGGTTCGAGGCCCAGGTTAGCCGCCGTAGAGCGGGCCTGATCCCCAGCCTGTAGCGGGGCCACCAGGTAACGCAGCCCCCGCTCCTCCACCGTACGTTTGGCCTGTGCCAGGGCTCGAGCGTTGGCTTCTGAAGCCTGTGGGCTGGGCACAATGACCTGGGCCACGGGCAGTTTGTGCTGTTCTACCAGGTAGGTGAAGGGGTTACGCAAGAGCAGCAAGGGCTTTTTCTGCCCCGAGAAAGCCTCTTTCATGGCCCCCTCGAGCCGCTCCAGTTCCTTTACCAGGCGGGCACCCCGAATCTCGTAAACTGCCCTACCCGAAGGGTCGTGCTGAACAAGCGCTCGAACCAGCGTGGGCACCAGCAAGCGCATCCGGCCCGGACAGGTCCAGACGTGGGGATCCGGCTCCCCTTGCGCGTTGCGGAGGGGGCGCACCAGCGCGGCGACCTCGAGCACCTCCACGTTCAGCCCGTTGGCCCGAAGAAGCTTATCGGTGAGCCAGTTATCGAGTCCCGCCCCATTTTGCACCACCAGACGGGCCTCGCTCACCCGCTTGACGTCGGAGGGTCGGGGTTCGTACATGTGGGGATTCTGGCCCGGATCCACCAAAACCCGCACCTCAAACCGATCCCCGACCAGTTCCCGCAATAGCTGGCCGTAAGGGTTGATGGTGGCTACCGCCACCGGTTTTTGAGCCCAGGCCATCGAAAAAATCACCATCAGAACAAGCGAAAGCAGTCGAATCGGAAGCATAATCTCCATCTCCAGCACGGTTCTATCACCGTGCGAAGGAGAGTCTACATTTTTGATAATGATATATCAATAGCAATAAATCGAACCCTCATGAGGCAAAGAGCTGGGGAAATTTGACAGCCACGCCTTTTAGCCGCCCACATGCACCACCGGACGCCGCCTCGGGTCGGGCTCGGCCCGCCGCAGTATCTCATGGGTCAGGCTCCCGATATCGCCCTCACCAAAGAACAAAAAGCGCAGGGCCTGCTGGAAGGGGCCATGCTCGCCCCACTCCAGGTATACATGGGGCCGTTTGCCGGTCTGATCCCGCAGATAGAGCAAAATGGCCGCAATGGTATTGGGCACGCTGGCCGACTGGGTTCGCAGCACCCGGTAAGGGCCCACCTGCACCCCCACCACCTTCACCCGGCTGGAAAACTCCGAAGGGTCCAGCACCCCAACCTCTAAGAAGAGCAGCGTACCCTGGCCGGGTAGATGGGTCTCCTGCTTCATTTCCTTCTCGGCGGCGCCGTACTCGAAGAGGGTGCCCCGTTCCCGGTGGTGGGCGATGAGGCGAATCTCCCCTTCGGCCTGAGCGATGAAGCGCCGGGCCTCCTGGTCGAACTCCACCTCCGAGACCCTTAGCTCAAAGGCCCGCAGCACCCTGGAAACAAACGAGACCAGCAAAACAGCAGCAATAAAAAGCAGGGCAATCCAGAGCCCGGTGGAGCGCTCATGCACATTCATCACCCAGGTATAGACAAAAACCAGGGTGATCAGGCCAAACCCCACCGCCGCTCTCCAGAACCCCCGGCGCAACGCAGTGAGCCAGACCGCCAGAGAAGCTGAGGTCATCAAGGCCAGCACCCCGGTGGCGTAGGCTGCCCCCTGGGCGTCCACACTGGCCCGAAAGAGGAGGGTGATAACAAAGGCCACCAGCGTAAAGAAGAGCACCAGGGGCCTCGGGATGCGCGTCCACTCGGGGGCCATGCCGTAGCGAGGCAGGTAGCGGGGCACCAGGTTCAGCAGGCCCGCCATGGCGCTGGCCCCGGCAAACCACAAAATCAGGATGGTGGAAAGGTCGTAGAGCGAGGCCACCCCTGGCCCCAGGTAGGTGTGGGCCAGATAGGCCAGGGCCCGTCCGTTGGCCGCGCCGCCGGGCTGAAACGCTTCGGGGGGAATCAGGAGGGTGGTGACCAGGCTGCTACTGAGTAGAAAAAAGCTCATGATCAGGGCCGCCGCCAGCAGGAGCTTACGGGTGTTGCGAACGCGCCCCCGCGGCCAGGCCTCGGTATCGCCCGGGGCCCCCCGTACCTGGGGCATCACCACCACCCCGGTCTCGAAGCCCGAGAGCCCCAGGGCGAGCCTGGGAAAAACCAGGGCTGCCGCCAGGGCCACCTCGGTGGGGCTGGGGTAGCGCAGGGCCACTGCCCCAAGCCAGCCCTGCCAGAGTTCGGGCCGTGCCAGCAGCGCCATAAACCCCACCGCCACCACCCAAAGCGAAAGCCCCAGGTAGAGCACCACCAGCACCACCGCCACCCCGATGGCCTCCCGAAAACCCAGTAGAAAAACCCCGCCAAGCAGGGCCACCAGAACCAGGGTGAGGGGTACGGGTTGGTTCAACCAGGAAGGGGTCAGGGGGTTGCCGATGATGTGGGCGCTGGCGTCGGCAGCCGAAAGGGTGATGGTGATCATGAAGTCGGTAGCAGCAAAACCCAGCAGCACCAGCACCGCAAGTTTGGCCGTCCAACCCTTGAGCAGGCGCTCGAGCATCCCCAGCGAGCCCTCCCCGTGGGGGCTCTCGGCGGCTACCCTCCAGTAGACCGGCAGCGCCCCCAGCAGGGTAAAGAGCACTAGAAAGAGCGTGGCCCAGGGGGAGAGCAGCCCGGCGGCCAGGGCCGCAATGCCCGGCTGGTAGCCCAGCGTGGAAAAATAGTCCACCCCCGTCAGGCACATCACCTTGTACCAGGGTTGGAGGGTGTGGGGCGCCGTTTCCGGCGCATGAAAAAGCCAGCGCTTCAACCTTGCACGGCTCATGGGCGCTCTTTGGAGACCTCGGCCTGGGCCATCCGCAGGTCCTCCTCGGCGGTCATGCCGTTCTTGATTCCCAGAGCCAGGATAACCAGGTTTCGGTATTCGTTGTGCTCCAGCAGGGCCGCAATCTCCGCCTC
>CAZIXH010000004.1:0-21315 GCA_964543055.1 uncultured bacterium | reverse complement strand
ACGGTCTCGTGGGCTCGAAGAAGTGTATAAGAGTCAGCTGCTCGAGGGCTTTTGAAGCGGTGGAGACGAGTTGGGCTTCGGCTCCACCCCAAACATTGGCTGGGCTGTAGCTGCCGGGGTAGCGGCAACGGTAGGGCTCTGGGCTGGCCTGATAGCAGCCCCAGATGCTGGCTGGGGCACTCGAATCGCCCCACTCAAGTAACCGACCTGCATCACCAAAACGGCTGCCAGAAGCAGGGCCAGCCACGGTTTGTAGGAGGGCTGGTGCTTGGTTTTGCGTTTTCGGGCCACCTCTAGCTATTATTGCACCTAATTTCCATTAGAACGATGCTGATGTTATTTTCTCGCCATGGGTGCCGCTGCAGTAGTTTCACAGTTCGCCGCTTATCGTGTTTCGGCCATCTGCTATGGGCTATCGGCTATAAGCTTCATGTAACACATTGCGCGTTTTTTGGAGTCAATCCAGCCCTATCAATGCTGCAGGTACCTTTGACACCAGAGCCCATTGGTAAGATACATACGCTATGGCAGACAACACGCGGGCTTGGATGGAAGAGCTGCTGGCCGAAATGGAAGAGCGACGCAAACAAATCGAAGCGGGCGGCGGGCCAGAACGAATCAAAAAGCAGCACGAGGCTGGCAAAATGACTGCCCGCGAGCGCATTCAGTATTTACTCGACGAGGATACCTTCGTCGAGCTCCAACCCTTTGCCGAACACCCCGAGACCGAGCTGATGCACGGTATACAAGCACCTGCCGACGGAGTCATTACCGGCTATGGCAAGGTAGGCGGACGCACGGTATTCGTCTTTAGCCAGGATTTTACCGTGCTGGGCGGGAGCCTGGGTAAAACCCACGGACAGAAGATTGCCCACGCGATGGATACAGCCGTTAAGGTGGGCGCTCCGGTGATTGGCCTCAACGACTCGGCTGGGGCCCGCATCCAGGAAGGCGTGGACAGCCTGTCGGGGTACGGTGAGGTGTTCTACCGCAACGCTATTTACTCGGGTGTGGTGCCGCAAATCTCGGCCATTCTGGGCCCTTGCGCAGGCGGAGCAGTATACAGCCCGGCCATCACCGACTTTGTGCTGATGAGCAAGGGCAACAGCTACATGTTCATTACCGGGCCGGAAGTGATTAAGAGCGTGACCCGCGAGGAAGTCACCTTCGAGCAACTGGGGGGTTCGGAGGTTCACACCGCCAAGTCGGGGGTAGCCCACCTCGAGTGCGAGGGGGACCAGGGCGTGCTCGACACCATCAAGAAACTGCTGGTTTACCTCCCTCAAAACGCCAAAGAAAAGCCACCCTTGAAGTCCAACAGCGACCCCAAAAACCGCAAAACCCCCGAGCTACTCGACCTCGTGCACCCCGACCCGCGCCGCCCCTATAACATGCACCAGATTATCGAGACCATCGTGGACGAGGGCGATTTTCTGGAACTCCACACCAACTTTGCCAAAAACATTATCGTGGGCTTTGCTCACCTGGGCGGCCAGAGCATCGGGATTGTGGCCAACAACCCGCGCTATATGGCCGGGGCGCTGGACATCAACGCCTCTGACAAGGCCGCTCGCTTCATTCGCACCTGCGACAGCTTCAACATTCCCATTCTGACCCTGGTAGACGTAACCGGCTTCCTGCCAGGCGTGGCCCAGGAGCACCAGGGCATCATCCGCCACGGAGCCAAAATGCTCTACGCCTATGCCGAGGCCACCGTACCCAAGATTACCCTGATTACCCGCAAGAGCTATGGCGGGGCCTACCTGGCCATGAACTCCCGCGACATGGGGGCCGATGTGGTGCTGGCCTGGCCTACCGGAGCAGTGGCGGTGATGGGCGCCGAGGGGGCTGCAAATATCATCTACCGCAAGGAAATTCAGTCCTCACCCGACCCTGCTGCAACTCGACAAGCCAAAATTGCCGAATACAAAAAAGCCTTCGACAACCCTTATGTGGCGGCTGGGCGGGGCTATATTGACGATGTAATTGACCCTACCGAGACCCGTCGGCTTTTGATCCAGCACCTCGAGATGCTTTCCACCAAGCAAGAAGAGCGACCCTACAAGAAGCACGGGAATATCCCGCTCTAAGTGCGCCCGCGATAGAAATATCATGCTGCTCAACGGAAGTGCGAATTCTGGGGTTTGCGACGGCGCGGCCTCGTGAATCACCCTTTCCCTACCCATTACGTTTCTATCGTGGAGATACTTAGCAGCAACCGCCTGAAACGATGCTGGAGATGTCGAAGTTCTCAGGTCACAAGTCGCACGCCAGGCGGACAGCTTTTACCTCGAGCGCTGTACACGCCCCTGGGGTCGGCTGGAGAGCACCTGATCAAAGCTGCTGCGGGCGCGGGTTTTCATGGTTTCGATGGCACTCCAGTTGGGCTGGCGTTGCGTAAGCACCGCCGAGGCCAGCAGGTCGGAGTCGCCAGGCAGGTCCACATACACCGCACCGGCGTCGCGGCAGAAACCCGCCACCTTGGGGTCGTAGGCGATGCCGGCAAAGGGGGTTCCGGCAGCCGCCGCCAGAATGGCCCCATGCAGGCGCACCGAGATCACGTAGCCCGCCTGGGCCAGCAGGTAGCTCACCCGGCGGGGATCCCAGGCCAGCTCTCGGGTGAAGCTGCTAAACTTTTCCAGTACCGGTTCGTCGAAGCCCGGCTGCAGAGCCAAAATGACCACCTCGTAGCCCTCTACCCGCAGCCGGTCGGCCAGCTTGTGCAGGTTGGCGGTGGCCTCCTCGGTGCCGTATTTGGGTACCAGCACCACCATATTGGGCTCGCGCTCTACCGGCGGCGGGGTCAGGAGCAAGGCCGGGTCGGCCCCCAGGTGAACCTCGAGCCCCAGGCTTCGCCCGTACTCGAGCGAGCCTTCATCGCGGAAGAAGCACGGCACGCCCCGCAGGGCCCGCCGTACCCGCTGCTCACCCCGCTTGCTGAGGGGCCCCAGCGACTGGTTGAACACATACACCGGCTTGCCCCGGCGGCGGGCCAGGCCCAGAATGGTCAGGTAGTACCACAGGCTCAGGCTCGAGGTTTTGTCCTGCAACAGACCGCCCCCGCCCGATAAGAGCAGGTCCAGGGTGCCCAGCGCCTTCCAGACTTCCAGCGGCTGGGTGCGCTTGACAGCCTCGACCCCGTAGCGCTGGGCGGTTTCGCTGGGGTTGTGGGAAAACACCACGGCCTCGTGGCCACGGGCCTTGATTTCATGCACGATGGCCTCGAGGATAGCCTCGTCGCCCGCATTCTGAAAGCCGTAATACCCGCTGACCCCCACGCGCATGAATACCCCTCCAGGTTTGTTATATCTTGGCACGCCCCAGGATTAAATGCTTCTATCTGAGCCACCCTTCGCGCAGGCGCCGCACCACCCAGACCCCCACCAGCCCCACCAGCAGGCCAATTAAGAGACCGTTGAGCACCCGGAAAAAGGAGATGCTGAGGGGGGTATGGTAGTGCGAAAAGGTGTTCAGGATGGAGCCCATCCCCACCGCCACCAGCACCAGCAGTACGTTTTTGAGCCAGGTTGGCCAGGGCAGCAACAGCGCCACCGGGGCCAGGGCGTGGGCGAAAATCTCCTTAAAGCGGGGCCGCACCATCACGTCCTGCAAGAAGGCCCGAAGCTGCAACTCCCACTCGGGCACAATGGAGGGCGCCGCATCGTTACCCCGGCGCAGCACCGCGAGCCCCACCACCGCCAACCCCAAGAGCGCCACCGCCACCTCGCCCAGCTTCAGGGGATGGTTGTACAGGGCGTTGAGGGCGGGCTTGTAAGCGGCGGGCAAGAACGAGAGTGCCACCAGCAGGGGCGGCACCACCAGGGTCAGCGAGACCCCACGGAAGGGCTCCAGGCCCAGCACGCTCTGGGGGGTGCTGCCCAGGGCCGCCAGAAACACCACCCCGGCCAGCGAATAGAGCACCGCCGCCAACCACAAGCGCAAACCCGGTAGATGGCGCTCGAGGAAGCCCAGCGCAGGGAACACCATTGCGGCCAGCAGGGGCCCGGCATCTCCACGGGCTACCCCCAGGGCAAACAGGGTGAGCAGTACCGCTACCGGAATACCCCAGGGCTGCGGCAGCCCCAGGGCCAGCAAGGCCAGCCCCGTCAGAATGCCCACCAAGGCCACAAAGCGTAGCGGCGAAGGGCTAAAGTCACGGGCCGTGGGCGCGCCGATGGGAATGCGCGAGCGCTCGAGGTCGCGGCGCAGGATGGTCAGAAAAGCCTCGGTGTCGCCCGGTTGCTTGTAGGGCCGCAGGTAGAGCAACTGGTGTCCACGCTCGCGGGCAGCCAGCACAAACTTGTCGGCGGTTTCGGCGGGGGTCAGCTTGTCCTGCCACTCTGGCCGGATGCTAAAGAGCCGTTTGACCGGCAGCGTGCGGCTAAGCTGGGCAAAGCCCCGCTGGGGGGTGCCCTCGATCCAGGCGATGGGCTTGCCTTGCAGACCCGAGGCCACGACCTCGAGGTTGTCTTTGTAGCCCAGCACATCCAGCCCTGCAAAAACCACCGCATCGGCCTCGGGAGGAATCAACTCTACGTCGTATTTGCGGTAGGGGTGGTCGAAGGGCCGGGCCACCAGGTAAAAGCCCTGGGCCTTGAGTTCACGGGCCAGGGCCAGGTCGTAGCCCGCCGGGAAAAAGTCCACGTTGACCGGAGTGGCCAGCCAGGTCTGGGTGCCAATCAGCACCCGCTCGGTGGGGATGTTCCACCGCGCCACCATTGCATCCAGGAGGCTCGCCGGGCCGGTCAGGTAAAACCAGCCGGGCTTGATCTGGGCGTTGGGGTACACCAGTTGCAGGGTGTTGGCCGAATGGCTGGTCAATAGCCCCCGGCTCACCCAGTTTCGCACCGATTGTTCATATAGCGCGACCCCCTGCACTCCCAGGGCCCGGTATTGCTGCATCACCTGCAAAAAAGTTTGGCCGGTGAAGCGGGCCTGGTCGGCCACCTCCTCGCCGTCCATAATGAGCACCACCGGCCCCGGACGTTCGGCCTGCATCCGCGGCAAGAGCGCCGGCAAACTCAGCACTGCCGCCACCATGACCCCTAGTCGCAACAGGTTGCGTAGATTCAAAGCCAACCCCCATGACCTGATTTTTCCGCAGGAACCAGGCTCCGTACCCTGGCGGTCAGCATGGCCAGGGCCTCTTCGTTGTGACCGCCGTGGGGAATAATGACATCGGCATAGCGCTTGGAGGGCTCGACAAACGAAAGGTGCATGGGGCGCACCTGCTCCAGATACTGCTGAATGACACTTTCCACCGTGCGGCCCCGCTCGAGAATATCGCGCTGCAAGCGTCGGATAAAGCGCACATCGGCATCGGTGTCCACAAAAACCTTGAGGTTCATCTCGGCCCGCAAGGCCGCATCCACCAGCAGCATGATGCCCTCGAGGACCACCACCGGCGCAGGCTTTACCTCTATGGTCTCGGGGGCACGGGTGTACTCCTTGAACGAGTAAACCGGAATCGAGACCGGCTGACCCGAAACAATTTGCTGGATGTGTTGTAAATAAAGTTCCAGATCGAAAGCATCGGGATGGTCGTAGCTCAGCTTCAAGCGCTCTTCAAAGGGCAGGTGCCGGTTGTCCTTGTAGTAGTTATCCATCGGCAGCAAAGCCACATGCGACGGCCCCACCGCATTTATCACCGCCTCGGTTACGGTGGTTTTACCGCTGCCGGTACCCCCCGCAATACCAATCACAAAAGCCCGACTCACAAAGCCAATCATACGCTGCGTGGTTTGGCCTGGGTAGGCTCTAACCAGAACAGAGGCTTCGCTCAAGTAGCTCAAAGCCAAAAGCCGAGAGCGAACCCAAGGCTTGCACAGAACTTTTGAATGCAATGCACTAGATTCCGCATTTTGGGAATAAATCTAACATCGAAGTCCTTGCACAGAGGGCCAGTAAAGGACTGAGACGTCCCCAAGGACATTGGGCATTATTAGGTCTGTTAGAGTATGGGGCGAAGATGATTGTCTTGACCGGGGAAGTCTTGATTGACCTGATTGGACGAAATATTAACTCCCGCTCTACCCTGGCCTATACCGGCGTTCTGGGAGGTTCGGCCCTGAATACCGCCTCCATCCTGGCTCGAGTGGGGGCGCCTACGCGCTTTGTAAGCGAGCTAGGGCAGGATTTTCTGGGGGACTGGGCCATCGCCCGCATTGCCGAGCGAAAAATCGAAACCCGTTTTATCCAGCAGCTTCCGGGCGTACCCACCCCTTTGAGCGTGGCCGAGGTAGATCCAGAAGGCAACGCCCAGTTCAGCTTCTATCGGGCCTTTGGCAATACCCAGTTCAGCCCAGACAGTGCGGTCATGGCCCGCGCCAAGTGGTTTCACTTTGGCTCCCTCTCGGCTTTCGACCCCCGCAACAGCCCCGGTATCGAAAGCCTGCTGGAAATTGCCCGTGAATACGACGTGCTGGTAAGCTTCGACCCCAACCTGCACGCCCGGCCCAATGAAGCCTACTGGGAGCAGCTTCGGCGCTACCTGCCGTATATTTCGGTGTTCAAGGCCAGCCTGGACGATGCGCGTCTGCTGTTCCCCAATGCTGCAAGCGACCCCAAAATTCTGCTCGAGCACCTCGTCGAGCTGGGGGCTCCGGTCACGGTGCTAACCCTGGGTGCCGCCGGCTCGATGGCCGCCTTCCGCACCCGGATGATGCAGGTTCCGGGAGTCAGGGTCAACGTGGTGGATACCATCGGTGCTGGGGATGCTTTCACAGCAGGGCTGATTTACGGCATGCTGAAGCAGGAAATTGGCTCGAGGATGGAACTGCTCTCCTGGGACGGCACCCAGCTTCCGGTGATTCTGGCCTCCTCGAACCACCTCGCCGCCATTACCTGCACGGTGGAGGGCGCCAGTCCGCCCGAGCAGCTCTTGCAAGCCTGGTGGGAACGTTACGGCTAAAGCCACCGAGAAGATACCTCATACCAATTCTGCGCGTGAGCGGCGCTAAACGCGCCCCTCACTTGCCGCGCCAGGGGGCGCGTCCGAGGGTCTCTTATATCGCTTTTGGATCACTTATGAGCAGATTTGGTATCACCAGAGTCGCACTTTGAGCTGGCCGAAAGCCTAAAGCCGAAGGCTGAAGGCCCTACAGCAACTCATGTAATCCCATGAGCCCTTTTGGTGGGGTCATTGCGAGGAGCCCTTGGGCCGACGAAGCAACCCAGCGGATTGCTTAGCCCACCGGCTGATGGGTTGCTCTGGATGGCTTTCCCCTTCGGCTTGGCCTCAGGATTGCAGCAGTGAGACACACATAGCGATTCCAGCGAATTCCATGAGTAACTATCGCAAAAAGCACCCGGCACAGCAAAACGCCGTACCGGGTGTTTTTAGCTAGCTATACTCGAGCCGCCGAACGGGAGTCCTGGGCCATGGCGTGACCGATGGCCTTTTCGTGCCCGTCCACTTCGAAGGCGTGGAGTTTGCTGGTGTCCACAAGAAGCTCCACAGTGTCGCTGGGCAGCACCATGGCGTGGCCGTCCACTTTGGCGGTCATCATGTGCCCGCCCACCTCGGCGTGCACTTCGGTGTCGGCTCCTAGCGGTTCGACGACCTCTACCCTGCCCTTGACCACATTGTCGCTCTCGGGAATGCTGGTCCAGCCCTTGAGGCCGATGTGTTCGGGGCGAATGCCCATCCAGACTTCCTTGCCGTTGTAAGGCATCAGGCTAGCACCCAGGGTTCCATTGGCCTTGACCTTGAAGCCCTCGCCCACGAAGTAGGCGTTGCCACCCTCGACCTGTACCCTCGAGCGAATGAAGTTCATCGAGGGGGAGCCGATAAAACCCGCCACAAACTTGGTTTCGGGGAAGTCGTAGAGGTTCAGGGGGCTATCTACCTGCAAAACCTCGCCGTCCTTCATCACCACAATCCGCTGGCCCAGGGTCATGGCCTCGACCTGGTCGTGGGTTACGTAAACGGTGGTAACCCCCAGGCGGCGCTGGAGCTTGGAAATTTCGGCCCGCATCTCCACCCGCAGCTTGGCGTCAAGGTTGGAAAGGGGCTCGTCGAACAAGAACACCTTGGGTTCGCGCACGATGGCCCGGCCCATGGCTACCCGCTGGCGCTGACCGCCGGAGAGCTCGCGGGGCTTGCGCTGCAAGAGGTGGTCAATCTTGATGATGCGGGCCGCTTCCTTCACCCGGCGGTCAATTTCGTCCTTGGGAACCCGCCGCAAACGCAGGCCAAAGGCCATGTTCTCGTACACGTTCATGTGGGGGTAGAGGGCGTAGTTCTGGAAAACCATGGCGATATCGCGGTCCTTGGGGGGCACATCGTTCACCAGCCGGTCGCCAATGTAGAGCTTGCCCTCGGTGATGTCTTCCAGACCCGCAATCATGCGCAGGGTGGTGGTCTTGCCGCAGCCCGAGGGGCCTACAAAGACCACAAACTCGCCGTCTTCGGTCTCGAGGTTGAAATCCTTGACCGCCGTGACCTTGCCGCCATACTTCTTGTAGACGTGCTCCAACCGAATTTTTGCCATGATGGCCTCCTGCCTTGGTGCTGTGCTGCCTTGCAGCGCCAGCCTGTACCTGGTTCCCACGCTGTGAGACCTCGCCTTGGCGAGCCCATCGGGGATTATGCGGTACGTTGCTAGTCTACCCGGCCTCCTGTACGAACTTCAAGCGCCAACCCAGCCCTGGGCTACCGGACAGGTATTCCCCGGTAAAGGTCGTCGAGGCTCAGAGCAACATTGACACAGGGTAACCTTACGACCCCATCCTCTATGGCCTCATAGCGCCAGCCGCCGTCCTCCATCCGCCGAAACACTTCCAGTCTTCGATCAAGCTGAGAAACCAGCACATAAGCCTGTAGACCGGGCAGTTTCTGGTACGCAAGCAGTTTCTCGCCCCGGTCTATGGCCTCCGTGGTGTCCGAGAGTACCTCCACCCCCAGGCAGGCCGTTCTCTTGTAGCTCGCCCCTTCCAGAGGCTCCTCGCAGGTCACAAATACATCTGGGTAGTAGGCCGCCGAGCCCACTCTGAGCAGCATATTCTCTGCAAAAGCCTCACAACCCGCCTTCGCGGCTGGGTTGAAAATGGTGATTATGAAACGGGTAACCAGACGGTTGTGATAGTCGGTTCCGCCCGCCATGGCAAACATGAACCCATCCACGAACTCGTGCCGGGTCTGGGATTTTGCTTCTTGTTCCAGGAACTCTTCAAAGGTCGCCTGGCGAACCGGATTCTGCCGGGGCATGGCTTTAGTGTAGCAAAACCCACTAATACCAACTTTACCTGGATAGTTATCTTTGAGAGGCGTTCCTAATACCAACTCTGCGCGTGAGCGGCGCTAAACGCGCCCCTCACTTGCCGCGCCAGGGGGCGCGTCCGAGGGACTTGTACATCGCTTTGGGGTCACTTCTGAGTCTGAGCAGATTTGGTATAAGCCCCTTCATCCGGCGACTCCCCAGGCGCGGTCAATCGTGTTCCCATCAATGTTTGTAAAAAGCATGGTCGGGGTGTCGCCACCTTCTCCCGCCCAGGGGAGAAGGCAAGAGGTTCAGATGGATTTGGTATGAAGCCTAATCGGTGGCCTCACCGGCCTCTGCGGGATTGCGTTTGAGGTTTTGTACCACCAACTCGGAGATATCCAGCACCCTGGGAGCCTGGCCTTCAGGTTCCTGGGCGGTCTCGAGGTTCATCATCTGCATACAGAAGGGGCAACCCACCGCAATGGTCTCGGCCTTTGTCCCCTTGAGTTCACGGTAGCGGTTGGTGGAAACCCGCTCATGACCAGGTTCTTCTTCTTTCCAGAACTGCGCCCCGCCGGCCCCACAGCAAAAGCTCTCCCTGCCGTGGCGTACAGGTTCATGCAACTTGAGGCCCGTGGCCTGGATTACCTGCCGGGGTTCGGCAATCACCCCATTGTGCCGCCCCAGGTAGCAGGGGTCGTGGTAGGTGACTTCGCCCGCCATGGGAAGAAGCTCGAGGCGCTTTGTACCCAGGAGCTCGGCAATGTACTCGGTGTGGTGTTTGACGGTGTAGGTTCCACCAAAGTCCCGGTACTCGTTGGCCAGGGTGTGGAAGCAGTGGGGACAGGTAGTCACGATGGTCTTAGGCCTGGCCTCCATGACCGCGTTGAGGGTGGCCACGTTCTCGGTGGCGAGCTGCATGAACAAGAACTCATTGCCGGCCCGGCGAGCAGCGTCGCCGGTACACTTTTCTTCCTTGCCCAGCACCGCCCAGCTCACCCCGGACTCGTGCAGGATTTCCGCAAAGGCCCGGGCGGTTTTCTGGGCCCGGGGGTCGTAGGAGGGCGCACAGCCCACCCAGTAGAGCACCTCGGCTTCAGGGTTCTGGGCTACAGTGTGCACCTCGAAAGGGAGCCCCTCGGTCCAGCCCAGGCGCTTGTCGGCCCCCAGGTTCCAGGGGTTGCCGTTGCGCTCCATGCCCTTGAAGGCATTGTTCAGTTGGGCCGGGAACTCGCCCTGCATCATCACCCGCTCGCGCCGCACGTCCAGGATATGTAGCATCTGCTCGTTGCCCACCGGGCACACCTCGATGCAGGCATTGCAGGTGGTGCAGGCCCAGATGGACTCTTCGTTCATGGCAAAGTCCATCAGGGGTCGGGGGCTCTCCTTGCCCGCCGCAAAATCGGGCAGAATCTGGTTCAGCTCGTAGCGCTCACTAATCAGAATGGCCGCCGGAGAGAGGGCCTTGCCGGTGGTGTAGGCCGGGCAGACCTCCTGGCAGCGGTTGCACATGATGCAGCTATAGGCGTCCAGCAGGCGCGGCCAGCTAAAGTCTTCCAACCTGGCCACCCCAAACTTCTCCAGTTTTTCCAGTTCTTCAAAGTCCCTGGCAATGGGCAAGAGCGCCCCCGGCTTTTCCTTCTTGAAGGCCAGGTTCAAGGGGGCCAGGAACAGGTGAATGTGCTTGGAGCGGGCAAAATACGGGATGAAGAGCAATATGGAGCCAATGGCAAACCACCAGAAAATGTGCTCAAAAATCACAATGCGGTCCACGTCCACCCAAAGGAAGATGGCCGAGGCCAGGCTGGCCACCGGCTGGTAGGGGTCGGGGCCGTAGTCCAGGTTGGCGGCTTGGGCGGCCTTGTGCAGCAGACGGCTCCCTACGTGGAAGAAGATGAAACTCCCCACGATGGCGCTATCGGTGGGGATGCCCTGGCGCACCTTCTCGTGAATCGGGGTTTTCTCGTTCCAACTGAAGGTTTTGCGCCCGGCCCTGGAGTAGCGCCGGATTAAGAGGCCCACGATACCAAGCAGAATCAGGGCGGTCAGAAGGTCGGCTACCAGGTTGTAACCGTTCCAAAAGCCCCCCCGGGCCTTGAAGGGAAAGAAGCCCTCGAGCACATCCACCAGGTTCACGATCAGGTAAAAGACAAAGCCGTAGAACACGAAAGCGTGCAAGAGGCTCACCCAGGGCCGCTTCTTGAAGACGGTCTGCATGCTGAGGGTCTGCCACAAAGCCCTCCCCAGCCGAGCGGGCAGGTGATCGAAGCGGTCTTCCGGCTGGCCCCGGCGGATGGCCCGGTACACGCGCAACAGCGCTCCACCGCCAAAGTAGAGCGAGGCCAGCACCAGGAGTAAGAAAGCGATTTTTTCGGGGGTCGTTAACATTCTACGTTCTCCCGTTCAAACGAAATTGAACTTGGTACAAGTTTAGCGTTTCCAACTTCCAGCTTCAAGCTTACCTGCTTGTTTCTCAATCCGAGAGATTGACAGCAATCGTTCGAATAAGTATTATCATTCAAAATCTTTTGAATGATTGGAGAAAGACAAATGCCTAAATCTTCCAAAATACCCGAGCCTTCTCCCCCTGAACCTGCCGATCAGATGGTCATTCGGGACCTGGAGACAGTCAAGGTGCTCACCGACCCCTTGCGGCTGGAAATCCTCGAGCTCATGCGCGAGCCCATCACTGTGAAAGCCATTGCCCGGTCACTCAAAATACCTCCTACCAAGCTCTACTACCACGTGGGCCAGATGGAGGCACACGGTCTGATCCGGGTGGTCGCGACACGGGTGGTCTCGGGCATCATTGAAAAGCAGTATCAGGTTACAGCCAGGCACTACAGCATAGACCGCAAGCTGCTTGGAGTGGGCAAATCCGATCGGGATAGCCTGACCCAGATCCTGCACAATGTCATGGACGGGGTCAGCGCAGACATTCAAAAGGGACTGGAAAGCGGCCTGATTCAGATTGGCGACGAATACCCCATCCATCAACGGTTGGTGTTAGGCCGCACCCTGGTCAGAATGACGCCCCCGCAAGCTCAGGCATTCATCGAAACCATCAACGGGTTGCTCAAGCAATTCAGCGCAGACCCATCGGAGGAAGCCCAGCCCTACAGTTTTCTCATCGCCTTCCACCCGCATTCCCAGGCCAAGGTCATGGAAGGCGACGATGACTAGACCTGCCTCGGCCAATCCCTTGCAATACAGGGGCTTTCGCAACCTCTGGCTGGCCCAGAGCATCTCCGACTTTGGGGATGGCCTGACCGGGCTGGCTTTGCTGATCATGGTTAATCAGCTCACCGGCTCCACCGCAGCGCTGGCCACCATGGCCATCGTGCTGGCTATTCCCCAGGTCACCCTGGGGCTGGTGGCAGGGGTCTATGTGGATCGCCTCGAGCGCAAAAAAATCATGTTGGTTTCCGACTCCGTGCGGGCCTTATTGGTGCTGGGGTTTGTGTTTGTGGATAGTGTGGAACACCTTTGGGTTCTGTATGTGCTGGCTTTTTTACAATCGGCGGTGGGCACTTTCTTCGGGCCAGCGCGGGGGGCGGTAATCGCCCAGCTTCTGCCCAAAGAAGCCCTGCTGGCCGCTAACTCCATCACCCAGACCAGCCGCATCATCGCCGGGATGTTGGGGGCCTCGGCAGCAGGGGTTTTGATTGGGTCGTTCAAGGTCTACTGGCCGGCTTTTGCCATAGATGCGGCCACATTTGTTTTTTCCTTTGTGCTGGTGCTGCTAGTACAGGTACCCAGGCTGGAGGGTGGCGGACAAGCACCGGCCAGGAGTGTGCTGGGGTCGCTCTGGGAAGGCCTGAGAACGATTGGGCATTCCCGCATATTGCGCGGAACCCTGACCGGCGCGGGGGTGATGATGCTGGGGCTGGGCGCGGTGAATATCTTGTTTATCCCCTTGCTCACCAACGACCTCAAAGTGCCCACTACCCTGTTTGGTCTGGTGCAGGCAGCGCAAACCGCCGGAATGATTCTGGCCGGTGGAACCGTGGCCCTGCTCGCATCGCGGCTCAAGCCCACCCACATGGTCAGCCTGGGCCTGATGGGAATGGGCTTGATGGTCGGGTTGATTGCAGGGGTGGGGCAGCTCTGGCATGTGCTGGTGTTGTTGTTTTTCATTGGGTTGCTGGGGGCTCCGGTGCAAGCCGGAATCGGCACCCTGGTGCAGACCTCGGTAGACGACCACTCCAGGGGCCGTGTGGGAGCTGCACTGGGCGCGGTGATTGGTAGCGCCAATCTGGTCTCGATGGCTCTGGCAGGGGTACTGGCAGGCTGGATTGGGGTGCGGGAAGTGTTTGTGGTAGCTGGCATCCTGGCCGTGGTGGCTGGGGCAGCTGCGTTCTGGGTGTTTGGGGACAGGGCCGCGCAGACTGCGGCAGGAGGAAGCAAATGAAAGCAACTATGGAACTCAAAGTTCGGCCAGTGAACATCCAAAACGCAAGCCACGAGGATTATGTGGCCCTCAACTACTTCACCAACCTGATCCGTGCCGAGCGCATCCCCGACGACCCTCCTCGCTCGCTGGAAGAAACCATTCAACAAGCCCGAAACATTCCACCGGTAGTGAACCTGCAAATGTGGGTGATGGAGCACCCGGAAGGAGCCAGGTTTGTGGCGGTGGGAAGTATAGAGATTGTGCAGCTCGAGCAAAATCGCCACGTGGCCCAGTTCAACCTGGATGTGCTGCCGGAGTTCCGTGAGTGGGGCCTCGAGGCCCCACTCCTGCGCCACATCACCGAGGCTGCCGAGCAAGCGGGGCGCAGCCTGCTCATCGCCAGCACCAACAGCCGGGTGCCCTGGGGTGAGGCCCTGATGCAAAAGCTGGGAGCAGAGAAAGCCCTGGAAAGCCATACCAACCAGCTCGACTTGCAGGAGCTAGACCAAAACCTGGTCAAAAGCTGGCTCGAGCAGGGCCAGGAAAGGGCCGCAGAGTTCGAGCTCTTGTTCTGGGAAGGGGCCCATCCCCAGGAACACCTGGCCCCTTTTGCTGCATTGATGGACGTGATGAATACCGCCCCCAGGGGTAACCTTCAGGTAGAAGACTTTCAGCTCACCCCGGAACTTTTGCGACAGATTGAACAGATGCTCTTTGCTGCTGGCAATGAGCGCTGGACACTGGTTGTGCGCGAAAAAGCCAGCGGCCACTTAGCGGGCTACACCGAAGTTACCTGGCACAGGGGCCGACCCCAAATTATCAATCAGCAGGGCACTGGAGTGCTGCCCGAGTTCCGCAACAAGGGACTGGGGCGCTGGTTGAAGGCAGCCATGCTGGACAAACTTCTGCACGAGCGCCCAGAAGCTCGCTTCGTCCGTACCGGCAATGCCGACGCCAACGCCCCCATGCTCAAAATCAACCAGGCTTTGGGTTTCAAGCCTTACATTGCCCAGGCCACGTGGCAAATCCAGACCGCACGGGTGCGAGCCTGGCTGGAGGGTGAACCCAAGTAAAATGCGGGGCGATGAATACCTTTGTGCTGGCCTGGATTTTGCTGCTGGTGTTTGCGGCCTTCAACAATTACATCATCTACCGCCTGTTGCGGGAACGTAACCGCACCGACCTGATGTGGATTGGGGTGGTGGCCACGGTGGTTCCCGTGGCGCTTTTCGCTCTGTGGCCAGGGGCCATTACCCTGATGTCCTTCCCGCTCCTGCAAAGCGTGGGGATGCTGGTCATTATGCGTTTGGCGCAGCAGCGCTAGCGGGGCTGGGCCAGCACCACTGCCCAGGCGTTTCCAACCCTCGAGAGCCCCGCTCCAAACTCGGTGTAGTAGGGGTTCATGATGGCCCGGCAGTGAGGAGGCGAGCGTAGCCACCAGCGCACCGCCCTGGCGGGGTCGCTGTTTCGACCCTTGAAAATAATCTCCGACATACGCAAGTAGCCATAACCCGCCTTAGCCACCCGCACGCGGGGCCCCACACCCTGGAAATAGTGCGACATAAAGCCGTAGCGCCCCATATTGAGGGCATGGCCCTTGGCAGCCTGGGCCAGGGTGGCATCGTAGCGTAAAGGCGGTAAACGAACCCCGCCCCCTCCCCCACGACAGGCCACACCTCTGGCCCGGGCCTCGTTGATGAGGGAAAGAACCTGCGATTCCAGCTGGGCGGTAGGCTGGGCCATTGCAACGGAAAAGCCCAGAACCAATAGCATCCACCAAACCCGCTTCATAGGAATACCAGAAATCTACCACACACTCGCCCGTCCAGAACAATCCAGGTCCTTAACGTAACGGCCAGGGCAAACCAAACAAACAACTTACAACAACGCAAAGCTGAGCACTGCAAAGAGGATGCCCAGAGTAGCCCCTACACCAACCTCGAGATAAGTGTGGCCAAGCAGCTCTTTTAAGGGCTCAGGCCGGGGGCCACGCTCAAAAACGGCCCGAAACTCCTCAAATAGGTCGTTCAGGCGTTCGGCGTGGAGCCCCGCCGCCCGGCGAATGCCGGTGGCGTCGTACATCACAATGATAGCCAGCACCACTGCAATGGCAAAAAAGGCACTGTCGAGCCCCTCGGTAATCCCCACCCCGGTCGCCAGCGCCGCTACCGTGGCCGAATGGGAGGAGGGCATACCACCGGTCTCGGCCAGGCGTTCCCACTCCCAGCGCCGCTCGACCAGGTAGTAAATGAAAAGCTTCAGGAGCTGTGCAAATACGCTGGCCAGAATGGCCGTCCATAACACCTGGTTGGCAAGAAGCTCGGTCACTGCTTTTCATTCTACCTTCATTGTGGAGGGCTGGCCTCTGGCTTTGGGCTGCCATCAGGCTCCGGCCACGGCTGAGCCCCGGCGACGGATGGCCGCCTTAACCGTGTTGTGGAGCAGCATCGCTACCGTCATGGGACCCACCCCCCCCGGCACCGGCGTCAGGGCCGAGGCCACCTCGGCCACCGCGGGCGCCACATCGCCCACCAGGATGTCGCGGCCTTTTTCGTTCTGGCCCACCCGGTTGATGCCCACATCCACCACCGCCGCACCGGGGCGCACCATATCGGGCGTGATCAGACCTACCTTGCCCACCGCCGCCACCAGCACATCCGCCCGGCGGCAGACGGCGGGCAGATCCTGGGTGCGGGAGTGGGCCAGGGTTACGGTGGCATTCTCGCGCAACATCAGGGCTGCCAGAGGCTTGCCCACCAGGTTGCTGCGGCCTACAATCACCACTTCCTTGCCCGCCAGGGGAATTTGGTAGTGCTTCAAAATCCGCATGACCCCTGCCGGCGTGCAGGACTCGAGGGCCTCCAGGCCCATCCACAAGCGCCCCGCATTGGTAGGGGTCAGGCCGTCCACGTCCTTCAGGGGGCTGATGGCTTCCAGTACGGTATTGAAATCGACCTGCTTGGGCACCGGCGACTGTACCAGTATGCCATCCACCTCGGGGTCGGCGTTGAGCCGGGCGATATGGGCCAGCAGTTCGTCCTGAGAGGTGCTTTCGGGAAACACATCCACCTGGCTGGACAGGCCCAGTTTCCTGGCTTGCCGGTCTTTGAGGCGCACATACGAAACCGAAGCCGGGTCTTCCCCCAGCCGCACCACCCGCAGATGGGGCACGTAGGGCAACTTTGACAACTGAACCTGCAACTCCTGATAAACTGCCTCGGCCACCGGGGGGCCGGATAGTTCTAGCATGGCAAACCTCGAGTGAAAATCTACAAAGCAGCTAGCGTCGATCAATCAACCTTAGCAACCGCCTGCAGCTCCCCGGCCTCGATGCGCTTGAGCAACCGGGCCAGAACCCCATTCACAAAGCGCCCCGAGTCCTCGCCGCCGTAGCGCTTAGCGATCTTGACCGATACTTCAATCAGGGGCGCGTGGGGGGTGGGCTCAAAGAGCATCTCGTAGGCGGCCAGCCGCAAAACCGCCAGGTCGGTCTTGGCCATCTGACCAAAGCTCCAGCCCTCGATGGTGGTCGCCAGAACCTGGTCTATGGTTTCCTGCCGAGTCTGGTAGCCCTGCACCAACTGATGGGCAAACAGGAGCCCTTCGGCATCGAGCACGTCGGCATCCTGGTCGGACTCGTCGGGCTCGAGCTCCTGGGTAGCGTGCTGCCAGGCCGCCTCGAGCGGAACCCCACCCACCGCATGCTCAAAGAGCACTTTGAAGGCCAGTTCACGGGCCTTACGCCGCATACGCTCTCCATGAAAGGGGCTGGGGATCGGTGGCAAAGCACACAGAGCGCTCGATGACAACTGTGCCCTGTCCCCTGTACCCTGTCCCCTTGCCCCTAGGCTGCATTGGGCTCCTTGTACTCCACCGCAACCACCGTGACGTTGACGACTTTTACCTTCAGCCCGGTAGAGGCCATAAGCGCTTCCGCTACGGTCTTCTGGGCTTCCTTGGCAGCCTCCATGACCGGCTTGCCATAGTCCACACTCACGTTCAGGTCTACCGTCAGACTGTCGCCTTCACGCTCGAGGCGCACCGGGCGCGAGCGGCGCCCGGAAAGCATATCGCCCACACTCCGGGTGCCTGCCTGGGCCAGCCTGAGCCCCTTTTGTCCCTCCAGCGCCAGCACCACCAGGCTGACCAGGGCAGATTCAGAGAGATCGTAGTCCACCATGTCCGTAGTTTACCCGCTAAATGTGGAGAGCACAAAAGCAGGAACGAAGTACCGAATTCCTTTCCCTGCCCTACCCCGGTACCCTGTCCCCTTTTCTACTGGTACCCTCTATCCTGTTCAATACGGCAACGGCCAGGTTCGGAAGTAATCTCGAATCCGGCCCCACAGCCCCACCAGACCCCTCGGTTCCAGAATCAAAAAGAGCAGAATCAGCACCCCAAAGGCCACGCTGCGCCAGGCTGAAAGCTGCGCCACATACTGCGGCCCAAAGGCCCCAGCAATCACGCTCAGGGTCTCGGGAACCAGCACGATGAAGAAAGCGCCCAGCACAGCACCCAGAACGGTTCCGGCCCCACCCACAATCACAATGGCCAGGTACTGGATGCTAAAGGACAGCACAAAGTTCTCCGGGGTAACCGCCCCAATCAGGTGCATCAAAATGCCCCCGGCTACCCCTCCGTAGAAAGCCGAGAGCGCAAAAGCCGTGAGCTTGGAGCGCACCAGGTCTACCCCGGAAAGCTGGGCCGAAAGATCGTTGTCGCGCACGGCAAACCAGGCCCGGCCCGCCCGGGTCGAAAGCAGGCGCTTGGCATAGAAGAACATCGGGATAGCGAAGACCAAACCCAGGTAGAAGACCACCCGGTCATCGGCCAGCGGCAGGCCAAGTAAAGTGCCCTCCGCCGGGAGCTTACGCCCCGCTACACCACCGGTAAAGTCTGTCCAGCGCTTGAAAATATAATCGGCCAGGAACTGGAAGGCCAGGGTGGCGATGGCCAGATACGCACCCTTGATACGTAGTGAGGGAATCCCCAGCACAATCCCGATGAGTGCAGCGATCAGCCCACCCGCGAGAATGCCCAGGGGTGCCAGATCGCCCGTGAGGTGGCTGGAGGTGTAGGCGCCGATTCCCACAAAAGCCGCCTGACCCAGCGAAATCTGGCCCGCACCCCCCACCAGCAGGTGCAAGCCCAGCCCGGCCAGAGCGGCCACCAGAATCTGGGTGGCCACAAACATCGGGTACTGCGGCAATAACAAGGGCAGCACGAGTAGGCTGACGATTGCTATCGCCAACCAGAAACGGCCTTGCGGGGTGCTGGCATAGGCTTCATCCTGACGGTAGTCTTCGCGCACCGTACGGGAAAAACGACGGCTAAAAGCATCGGTTAGGGATTGGCTTAGGCGGTACATGGATGGTTCTCCTCCAGCCAGAACATCAAAGGCATACCAGAGGTGCTGAGAGGATGATAACTGGCCCTTCCCCTCCCCTGCCCACCTGGTTTTTTGTGCTCGCACACCATCAGGCCCCCACCTTCTGCCCAACGCCTACTGGCGTTCCCACATCGGCAATCTGAACCTCGGCCTCGAGGGTTCCCTGGCCCTCCAGGTAACGGATGGGCAGGCTGAGCTTGACCTGCTTGGAGCCATCGTAGAGGGCCTCGAGCAGACCCGCATAGCGCGACTCCACGGTGCCGCGCTTGACCTTGCGGGTACGGGTAATTTCTTCATCGTCGGCGTGGAGTTCCTTGGGCAGGATGGCAAAGCGGCGCACCTTGAGTTCGTCGGGCAGGCTCTCGCAGGCCATGCGAAGCTCCTGCGCGATCAGTTCATAGACCAGGGGGTTTGCGGTCAGGCTCTGATAGGTGGAGAAGATGATGCCCCGCTTGCGGGCCCAGTTCTGGGTATTCTCGGGGTCAAGCTCAATCAAAGCGGTCACGTAGGGCCGGGTATGGCCAATCACCACCGCTTCTCGGATGTAGGGCGAGTACTTCAGGCGGTTCTCCAAAAACTGCGGCGCGAAGCGGGTGCCATCTGCCAGGGCCCCCACTTCCTTGAGCCGGCCCAGGAGTACGAGATGGCCATTCTCGTTGAAGAAGCCTGCATCGCCAGTACGGAACCAACCATCTTCGGTAAAGGTTTCCTGGGTCGCCGCTTCGTTTTTGAAATAACCGGTGAAGACCTGCCCACCCTTGACCTGAATCTCGCCATCCTCGGCAATGCGCACCTGGGTATTGCGGAGGGGCTTGCCCACCGTCTCGGGCGGAGTATCGCCGGGCAGGTGGGCCACGCTGGTGGCCGCCGTCTCGGACTGACCATAGACCTGGCGAATGTCCACGCCCAGGGCGCGAAAAAACGTGAAGACCTCCGGGCCCAGGGGTGCACCGCCGGTAGCGGCGATGCGGCAGGCGGCCAGCCCCATGCGAGCACGAATCGGGCGGGCTACGATGGGGTAGGCCAGTGCTCTGGCTAAGACGAGGCCAAAACCAATCGGCTCTTTGCGGAACTCGCGCTGGGCGCACTCGAGCAAAACCCCCATACCCCAGCGGTACACCGCTTTCTTTAATCGGTCGGCATCCTCCATGCGGCTGCGAACAATGGCCGCCATATCCTCCCAGAGCCGCGCGGGGGCCAGATAAAAGTCGGGCTGGACTTCCTTCACGTCCTCGCGCAGGGTAATCATGTCCTCAGGAAAGTGCATCACGGTGCCGTCGGTCAGGCCCCGTACCACCGTGAGCATCTGCTCACCTATCCAGGGCAAGGGCAAATAGGAAAACACCCACTCCCCACCCGAGATGGTAATGGAGTCTTTGCCCGCCTCGGCCCCTGCAATCAGCTGGGCATGGCTGAGCATGGCCAGCTTGCTCCGGGCGGTGGTGCCCGAAGTAGGGGCCAGCAGCGCGATGGTATCGGGTTGCACCCTGGCCCTGGCCGAGCGTACCGCCTCGAGGCTTTGGGCGGGTTGCCCCATCGCCACCACCGAGCTAAAGGGGCGTATGCGCTCGCTCCAGTACTTGCTCATGCCCGCCTCTTCCCAGACCAGCACGAACTTCAGCTTGTCCAGGTGAGGCAGCACCTTATCGAGCTGCTCCTCGTCCGAGACCACAATGCCCGCGCACTCGGAGAACTCGATAAAATAGCCCACCTCTTCGGGCATGGCATCGGCATAGATGCCCATCGGCATAACCCCCAGGGTCTGGGCTGCTATCTCGGAGATGACCCACTCCGGCGCGTTCTGGCCCAGGATGGCCAGCACCCCGCCCGGCTCCAACCCCAGTTGCAACAGCCCGCCTGCCAGCTGTTCCACTTTCTCCTTCAGGTGGGCCCAGGAGGTGGTTTCCCACACCCCCAGGCGCTTGACCCGCAGCGCTGCGGCATGGGGTTTGGTTTCGGCGTGATGGGCCAGGTAGTCAATCAGGGTCGTGGGCGTCATGGCGTACCTCCACAACCCACGCTGTTCACGGTGCATACGCCAGCCTTCATGCGCTCCTCCCCAGATAGGCCTCGGCCACACGCGGGTTCTCCCGTACCCCCGCCGGAGCGCCCTGGTACAGCACCTCGCCGTAGGACATCACCAGTACGCCGGTAGAGAGCTCGAGCACCGCTTTGAGGTCGTGCTCGACCAGCACCAGCGTTACCCCCCACTCGCGCCTTGCGTCCAGCAAAAAGCGGGCCAGGTCTTGCTTTTCCTCCAGGCTGAGGCCGGCCATTGGCTCGTCGAGCAACAGCAGTTTGGGCCGCCCGGCCAGGGCCCGCGCCACCTC
>CAZIXH010000003.1:0-5025 GCA_964543055.1 uncultured bacterium | reverse complement strand
TCGTCGGCAGCGTCAGATGGTTATAAGAGACAGGCTGGTGTTGCAGGCCAGCAAACCCGGCTTCGTGCCCCGCGAAGTGCTCTACTACGACCAGCGCGGCCAGGCGGTACGAAAGATTACCTTTGCCCAGTTTGCCCAGGTCGGGGGGCGCAGCTTCCCCACCCAGACCACCGTAGAGGACTTGCTGCGTCCGGGCCACCGCACCAGCGTGGTCTACAGTAACTACCGCTTTGGCCTGGCCATTCCCGAAAGCTGCTTCACGGTGCGAGCCCTCGAGGCCGGCTGCTAAGGCAGCTTCGCAGAGAGGTCGCAGGCCAAAAGTACGTCAAGGGTCAAGAGTCGAGGGCACAGGGTATCGAAGATGCGCACAATCGGCTATGGGCTATCCGCTATCGGCTTTACCCGAGCTTTCGGCCTTCCGCTGGGTTTTTAGCGGTTAGCTAGACGCGAGGCACACATGTTCAATCTCTTCAGTCTTTCCTGGCGCAATATCTGGCGACACCGTGGGCGCAGCCTGATGACGGCGGGTGCGGTGGGCCTGGCGGTGTTTTTTACGCTGGTCTACCTGAGCTTCCTGGGAGCCATGGAAAACGGCATCTACAACAACCTCACCGCCTCGGTGGGGCACTTGCAGGTGCGGGTGGAGGGCTACCGCGAAAAGCGTGAGTTCCGCGACCTGCTCATTCCCAATGCAGCCCAGGTGGAAGCCCGGCTTGCCACCCAGACCCAGGCCAGCCGGGTGGTGGCCCTGGAAATTCCCGCCCTAGTAGCCGGCGAAACCCGTTCCAGGGGGGTCTTGCTGATTGGCGACCAGCGCCCTCCTGAGCTGCGCGAACGCTTTGTGAAGCAGTCGCTGGTGGAAGGGCGTCTGCCACAGACAGGCGACCTGGACAGCATTGCGCTGGGTGCCTCGCTGGCGCGGGCCCTCAAGGTGAAGCTGGGCGATGCGGTATATGTCTATGCACCCGGCACCGAAGGACGGGGGGCCGGGGCCTACCGGCTGGTAGGACTGCTGCGCTTTCCCGACCCTGCCATCGAGGCCCGCAGTGCCTACCTGGCGCTGGCTGCCGCCCAGGAGCTGGCCGCGCCGGGCAGTGCGACCCGCATCGAATTGCACTTCCCCTTCACCCGATACAGCCAGGATGCCCAGCTTGACACCGTGCAGCCAGCGTTGGCGGCCAGCCTGGGGCCGGGCCTGAGCCTGGAAAGCTGGCGTGAGGCCAGCCCCGCCATTGCCCAGATTTTCAACCTGCTCACCCCTTTGGTCTTGATTTTTGCTGCCATTTTTTTTGGGCTGGCGGGGCTTTTGGTGGTCAACACCATCTACCTGGGTTTGCTCGAGCGCACCCGTGAGTTTGGCGTGATCGTGGCCCTGGGGGCAGGCCCCGGCCAGGTGACCCGGATGGTGGTGCTGGAGAGCCTGCTTCTGTGCTCGAGCGGCGCTTTGGTGGGCGGTCTGCTGGGCCTGCTTACCATTGCGGCTCTCTCGGGAGGGTTCTCGCTCGAGGCCCTCTATGGCGAGGTGGGCAGCGTATTTGGCTTGCCCGAGAAGGTCTACCTGAGCCTGCGGGCCTGGGACATCCCCATCACGCTGGCCTATACCCTCCTGACCGGCCTGCTGGCCGCCTGGTGGCCGGCCAGGGTCGCCGCCCGCTTAGAACCCGTAGAAGCCATGCGTTTTACCGCTTGAACCGAGGTGATGCATGACCCCCGTTTTGCAGGTTAAGGAACTAACCAAGGTGTACAGGGTAGATACCGTGGAAACCCCCGCGCTCCGGGGGGTAAGCCTGGAGGTTCACCCTGGCGAATTCATCGCGCTGGCTGGCCCCTCGGGCAGTGGGAAAAGCACCCTCCTGCACCTGATGGGGGGCCTCGACAAACCCACCTCGGGCGAGGTGTGGCTCGGGGGGCAGCGCATCGATGGTCTTTCTAAAGCGCAGCTTTCCAATCTGCGGCTATGGAACGTGGGTTTTGTATTTCAGGCCTACAACCTGATTCCGGTGCTGACCGCGCTGGAGAACGCCGCCTTTGTGCTCGAGCTTCGCGGCGAACCCAGGGAGGTGCGCGAATCCAAAGCCCTGCAAGCGCTGGAAACCCTGGGCATAAAGGACCTGGCCCACCGCCGCCCCAACCAGCTTTCGGGCGGGCAACAGCAGCGGGTAGCGGTAGCCCGCGCCCTGGCCGCTCAGCCCAAAATCATCCTGGCCGACGAGCCCACCGCCAACCTCGACTCCAAAACCGGCCTGGCCCTGATTGAGCACATGCGAACCCTCAACCACGAACAGGGCGTCACCTTTGTCTTCAGCACCCACGACCCCAGGCTCCTGGAGCGGGTAGACCGGATTGTGCGGCTCGAGGATGGGCAGATTGCAGCGTAGCCGCGTCGAGGGTCGGATGTCCAGGGTCATGGGCCAGCAGCGTATTGCGCATCGCTCGTGGTTCATTGTGCAGAGTTTGTGGCTGGTGGCGGTTTGCCTTCAGCCCACCCTGGCGCAAAACCTGGAGACCCGGCTCGAGCTTCGCTTCAGCACAGCCCTGGCCATCAGCAATGCACCCCCGACCGCAAGCTGGGGCCTTGGGGCCCGCCTCGAGGCCCGCTATGACCTGAGCCCGCTGCGCTTTCAACTGGTGCTCGATCCGGGGGTGAGCTTTTCCCGCTTGGTTGCCACCGACGCGGGCCTGACCGAGCTGTATGGGCTCTACCGCGAAGGCGATCTGGACGTCAGCGCGGGGCTCGAGCGCTTGCCGCTGGAAGTCGCCCGCCTCGCACTGCCCTACAGCCTGGAGCCCGTCAGTGCGCTGGGCAACCGCCAGGGCCGCTGGGGTGTGCGGGTGAGCTGGAACCCCGAAGCCACCCGGCTGCGCCTGGCGGTGCTGGAAGAGGCGGGCCGTCTGGTTCCCGTACTGAGCCTGCGGCGCGAGTTTGGTGCGTTTGAACTCGAGGCCCACGCCCTCTACCCCGCCCGCCCGGTGGTGGGCCTGGGCGGGAGCGGCACCGTGGCGGGGCTGGTGGTGTACGGGGAAGGCTGGCTTTTGCTTGACCCCCGGGAGGCCCGCTACGCGCTGGGCCTGAGCGGTAGCCTGGGCGAGGGTTGGTGGGCGCTCGAGGGAGGCTACGCCAGCACCCTGCCTCTCTTACCTGCGGGTCATTTCCTGGCAGGGCAGTGGACCCTCCCGCAGGGGGAGGAAGCCAGTTGGAACCTGAGCACGTACCTGCTGTTGAACCATCCTCTGCGAGCCCAGCTCAGCACCAGTTACATTTACCTCCTCTCCAACTACGAACTAAGAACCACCCTCAACGCTTTCTTTAGCCCCGGACAGACATTGTTCGGTTTTGCCCTCTGGGCGCGGGTTTTCCCATGAGCGCCCCAAAGCGCTCTTCGATAGAGCCATCCGGTGTCAGGGGTCCTTCTGGAAGGGCAGGCACCTCCGTAAAGGGCCCGATAAACGATGGTTGCACAAACCGTTGGGCCATAATGCCGGGGAATCACCCCGGGCCTTAGCATTGACTATTGGTCTAATACCAACTCTGCGCGTGAGCGGCGCTAAACGCGCCCCTCACTTGCCGCGCCAGGGGGCGCGTCCGAGGGACTTGTGTATCGCTTTTGGGTCACTTCTGAGCAGATTCGGTCTAATGGGCACATGGCTCCCCTTGGGTATGCTGGTTTTCTATGGGTTCTGTTTACGTCACCCTGCTCCGCCATGGGCGCTCTCTGGCCGACGACCAGAACGTACACGAGGGCCGCTACGACGCCCCCCTAACGGAAGTGGGTCTGGGCCAGGCCCAAGCACGCCTGGAGGAGTTCCGCGCCCAAAAGCTTCGCTTTGACCGGATTATCTCGAGCCCCCTGCAACGCGCACGAACGGTTGCCGAGTTGATGAGTGAGGGCCTTGGGGTGCCGCTGGAGCTCGAGGCCGACTGGATGGAGCAAGACAACGGCCTTATGGCCGGACTATCCTACGAGGAAGGCCAACAACGTTTCCCCGAGCCCAACTTCCGCAACCCCTATGAAAAACCCTTTGGGGGCAGTGGAGAGAGCGGGTGGGAGCTTTACAGCCGGGCTGCCCGCGCTGTGCAAAGGCTGGTGAGCCGAGGTGCCGGGTCTTATCTGGTGGTGGCCCACGGGGGCGTGTTGAACGCCGCACTCCGGGTCATCATGGGTATTCCCCCAACTGCCAACGAGCAGGGCATCCGGTTCTCATTTGCCGACCTTGGCTATGCCATGCTGGAGTACCGCCCCGAACAGCACATCTGGCGTCTGGACAGGTTCGAGATGGGCTTCAACACCAGGGCTTGAGGGGCTTGCAGGAAACCCTTCACCGCACCCGCTCCAGATACCGCCACCCCAGCCCTGCCAACCCCACCTGCTCCTGGTAGGCACGGCCCTCCACTGCATCGCGCCACTGGCCCGCTGGCAACCGCAGGTTGACAGCCTCCGTTCCGTTGTTGAAAACCGCCAGCACCTCGCCCACCCCCAGCTCGCCCCGCAGGAAAGCCAGCAACGAGCCTTCGCCCAGGTAGGTGCGCAAGAGCGGGCTGTGGAACGCCTTGAGCTGGCCCTTGAGGCGGCCCAGCAACTGGTAGTGGCGCAGTACCTCGGTTCGGCACCTGTCCCACTGAAGCGGATACCGGTACAGCTCGTTGACCGGCCACTGCCCCCGCTCGCCGGTAAAGCCGCATTCCTCGCCCTGGAAAAACACCGAAGCCCCCGGCAGGGCATAGAGCATGGCCGAGGCCAGCCGCAGCCGGGCCAGGGCTTCGGGCGAGGGGGTATCGCGCAGCCCCCCGCCTCCCAGGTCGGTCAGCACCCGTGGGGTGTCGTGTGAGCCTATCAGGTTGAAGCCCATGGCCGCCACCGCTTCGGGGTAGGTGGCATAGACCCGCGCCAGCTCAAAGAGTACCCGCCGTCCGTTCTGCAAAGGCCCACCCCTGGCAAAGCCCAGCACGCCCCCAAAAGCCGGGGGCGTGCTGGGCTTTGCCAGGGGTGGGCCTTTGCAGAACGGACGGCGGGTACTCTTTGAGCT
>CAZIXH010000002.1:0-6721 GCA_964543055.1 uncultured bacterium | reverse complement strand
CTCCCCCACCCGCCGCCGAATGCGCTCGGCAGGCCAGCGGGCCACCCGCAGGCCAAAGCCGATATTGCCCGCCACGCTCAGGTTGGGAAAGAGCGCATCACTCTGAAACACCATGCCCACCCGGCGTTCCTCTGCGGGCAGTGCGGTGACGTCCTGCTCGCCAAAATAGACCCTGCCCCCGTCGGGTTGCTCGAAGCCGGCAATCATGCGCAGGGTGGTGGTCTTGCCGCAGCCCGAGGGGCCCAGCAGCGAGACCAGCTCGCCGGGGGCTACCTCCAGGCCCACCCCCTCCACGGCGGTCTTGCCCTGGAAGTGCTTGTGAAGGTTCTCGAGTCGGATTCCTACTTTCTGCATCAAATCACCGATACCTTGGCGTCCTTGCGGAGCGACAGCGCCCAGAAGCCCAGCCCCCAGGCCGCCAGAAACGAGAGCACCGTAATGGCGGCGCTCCCGTTGCCATCGGTGCGGGCCAGCTGCACCTGATAGACCGGCAAGGTCTCCCACAGCGTGCCGATGAGAAGCTGCGTGAGGGCAAACTCGCCAAAAGCCGCGCTGAAGGCCAGCACCCCCCCGGACAGCACCCCCGGCAGCACCGTGGGCAGGATGACCCAGGCCAGGGTTTTGGCATCGTCGGCCCCCAGGCTGCGGGCGGCCTCGGCCAGGGTCTTGATGTCGGCGGCGGCGAAGGCGTTGTCCACCGCACGGTAGGCGTAGGGGAGCGAGATCACCGTAACGGCGGCAATCAGCAGGAAGGGGGTTTGGGCGAGTTGCAGGGGCGGGCCTGAGTACAGCGAGATCAGGCCCACCGCCAGGATGACCCCCGGAAACACGAAGGGCCACAGGGTGAGGAACTCGAGCACCCCCGCCACCTTTGGGTAGTACATCCGCACCACAAACAGCGTAGGTACCAGAAAGAAGATGGAGAGGGCCACCACCGAGAACGAAAGCAGCGCGGTGCGCCCCAACGAGAGCCAGAAGCGCTGGTTCTCGAGGAGGTTGGCCCAGTGCTTGAGGGTGTAGCCCTCTGGCAAGAGCGCCGTCCAGCTGGTTGCCACGCTGTAGGCCAGCGAGGCCAGGATGGGCAGGAACAGGTAAAGCCCCAGGGCCAGGAGCAGGGCGCGACGTAAGAGCCGGGTCATACCCCCTCCATTCGCGCCGCCCAGCGACGGCTCAGGCGGTACAGCACGAGCGAGAGGGCCAGCACCAGGGCCATCATGAGGGCCAGGGTCGAGGCCAGCACGGGGTTGTAGCCGATATCGCCCCCGACCTGAAAGCCGATTTGCAAGGGCAAAAGGTTGCGCTGCCCCTGGGTCAGCGCATACACCGTGGCGTAGGCCCCGAAGGCGTTGGCAAACAGCAGGATGTACGAGCCCAGCATCGAAGGCAGCAAGACCGGCAGGCCCACCCGCCACCAGAAACCCCACTGGCTGCTCCCCAGGCTGCGGGCGGCCTCGAGCCACTCCCGCTGAACGGCCCCAAACGCCGGGAGCATGAGCACCGTCATGAGGGGCCACTGAAAGTACAGGTACACCCAGTAGAGCCCTTCCTTGCCGTAGATATCCACCGTGGGCAGACCCAGCCCCTTCAAAATCAGGTTCATGAAGCCATTGCCGCCCAGCAACACGATAAAGGCAAAGGCCAGTGGCGGCCCGGCAAAGTTGGCCGCTACCGCCGAAAGGCCGGTGGTAAAGCGTTTGACTAAGGGGTTGGCCGAAGACCAGAGCGCCCAGGCCGTCAGGGTGCCCAGCACCGCCCCTTGCAAGGCGCTTATAAAGGCCAGCTCGAGGGAGTTGCGCAGGGCCCGCTGAAAGAGGGGCCGGGTGGCCTCGGCCCAGGAGGCCAGGCTGAACTGCCCGTCGTTCCAGAAAACCCGCACCAGCAGGAGGCCCGGCAGCACCTCAAAAAGCAGCAAAAAGAGCACAAACAAAAGGGCAATGCCCACACTGGCCCAGCGCAAACCCAGGCTCATGGCCTCGCCCCCAGAGCAAACCCTCCCCAGCCTGGGCCAGGGAGGTCGGTTGTGGTTGGAACGCCGATGAAAACCACGAGCAAGAGCTTCCCTTGGTACTAGTTGCCCACGACCTCGAGGGCCCACTTCTCGCCCATGTCCTTGGCCACCGCTTCCATGTTCAGCCAGTTGGTGATGGGCTTGGCCACCTTGTACTGGGCCTGGGGTAGCAGGCCTTTTTCAACGTCTTCGGGCAGCTTCACATTGCGGATGGGGCGGGCGCCTGAGCGGGCAAAGGCAATCTGGCCTTCGTCGGAAAGCACCGTCTCCATCCAGAGCTTGGCCGCATTGGGCCGACGGCTGAACTTGTTGAGCACGGTGGCGTAGGGGCCGTAGGTCGAGCCGTCGGTGGGCACCGAGATGGCCAGCTCGGGGATGTCCTTACGCCAGTTGAGGGCGCGGAAGTCCCAGTCCAGGGTAATGCCAATCTCGCCCTTGGCCAGAAGATCCTTGGAGGGGGCTACCGGCTTCAGGTTGCCCGACTTGGCGAGCTGGGCAAAGAACTTGATACCGGGGTCAATGTTGCGGTCGGAGCCGCCGTTGGCGAAAGCCGCCGCAATCACCGCATACTGGCCCAGCGCTGCCCGGCGGGGATCTTGTATAGCAACCAGGCCCTTGTACTCGGGCTTCAGGAGGTCCTTGAAGCTTTTGGGCACGTTCTTGACAATCTTGGTGTTGGTTACCAGCACGATGGTGCCGTAGTAGGTTGCGGTGCAGCGGCCCAGGGGGTCCTTGGCCCAGAGGGGAATATCGCTCCACTTGCTAGGTTTGTAGGCCATCAGCACATCCTCTCGGATGGCGATGGTGCAGAACTGGTAGCCAATATCGAAGGCATCGGCGACCGGGTTGTTGCGCTCGGCCTTAACCTTGGCAATCTCCTCGGCGCTGGACATGTCGGTGTCGCTGTGCTTGAGCCCGTAGCGCTTGGTCATGATCTCCGAGATGGCCCCATAACCTGCCCAGTCGGCGGGCGAGCCGTAGGTGACGACCTGCCCCTCTTTCTTGGCCCCGTCAATCAGGGCTTGCAGGCCCTGGGCCAGGGCAAAGAGGCTCAAAGCAACTATGACCAGAACCGAAAATCTCTTCATACAAATCCTCCACAGGCACGCTATGGGGTTTTTGTCAGCGCCAGGTCAGGCCATAGGGAACTTGCCTGGGAAGCCTGTTTGAACCCATAGTTGCGATTGACGTTCCCCGACACTCTACCCAACTCCCTGGTGGAAATGCAAGCTAGAGTACAAAAAAAGACCCCCCTTTGTCTCCAGAAGGGGGATCTTGTCAGTTTTTCGTAAGCTGTTCTAGGCCATCCCCAGCTCACGCTTGAGGCGGGCCAGGTCGTCCTCGACTTCCTTGCTGCTGCCCAGGCTCTCGAGCTCCTTCTCGATGTTGTTTTTGTCCATTTCCGAGAGGGCTGCGTGCTTGTCCTCCATGGCCTCGATGCGGCGTTCCATGTCCTCGAAGGCTTCAACGGCGCTGTGGGTGTCCACCTTGGACTCGAAGCGGCGCACCGTCTCGGCGGCCTCCACGCCCTTCTTGCGGGCAATCAGCAGGGCTTTCTTGGCCTCGGACTCCTGGATTTTGCCTTCCAGGGCCTTGAGCTGGGTGGTCAGTTGATTGACCAGGGCTTGCTGCTGGGCCACCTGCTGGGCAAAGCCCTCGGAGAGGGCCTGGGCCTGCTGCTTGCGCTTGAGGGCCTCGCGGGCCAGGTCTTCGCGTTCGCTCCGGAGGGCTTCGGCGGCTTTTTGCTCCCAGGCCCGCACCTGTTCGGCGTAGTTTTGCTGGTCGCGCTCGAGCTTCTTCAACTCGGCCATGGCCTCGGCCACTTCCATCCGAGCATCCCGCAAGGTAGCCCGCATGTCTTCCAGGGCCTGCTCGATGATCTTTTCGGGGTCTTCGGCCCGCTTGATGAGGTCGTTGATGTTGGCCCGGATCAGGCGGGAAAGGCGGTCAAGAATACCCATGTTTGAGCCTCCTGTGGAGTTTTAGTGTAGCGCACCCAGAGGGCGCTCACAACCGCTGACAAACACCGAATGTTGGTTGGCTATGCTCACCCTTAGCGCAGGCCCAACTGCCATTGCAAGATTATATGCTACATACTGACGCAGATTATGTAAAGCATATTTAGCACATTTACCATCAGGAAAAGTACGTGGTGATCTGGGCCAGACAGGCGTTATCGCGCTCCCGACAGACGTGGCTGTCCATTCAGGCGGCCACGGTTGAATACAGGACAGAGCTTTCTTGAAGCCAGATGGTCAAAACATGCAAAGAGCGCTCCTATTCTTTTGGCATCTGGAAAAGGGGCAGCGGCAAGCGCACTCGACCCTGGACTCTCGCCCCTCGACCTTTTGCCCCCCTGCCCTGCGCCGCCGTAGTATCTACACCATGACCGCTGCCCTCTCCCCCGCCCAGGTACGCGCAGCCATACAGCAATACCTTCTGGACGCTCTGCCCAACCCCGAGGCCGCCAGGCGCCCCGAACTGGCCGAGTATGCCCGGCTCCTGCGCGACTACCCCGAGCGCGGCGGCAAGATGCTGCGCGGGATGCTGCTGGTCTATACCGGGCTGGCCTACGGGGCCGAGTTCAAACCACTGCTGCCCATTGCGGCGGCCCTCGAGCTCTTCCAGAACTGGGCCCTGATCCACGACGATATCGAGGACGCCTCCGACGAGCGGCGCGGCAAGCCCGCCCTGCACAAGCTGTATGGAATGCCGCTGGCCCTGAACGCGGGCGATGCGCTGCACGCCAAACAGTGGGCCCTGCTCATCGAGGCCGGGGTCTCGCAGGCGGTACTCTTGGAGTTTGTGCGGCTGGTGGAGCTCACAGCCGAGGGGCAGCACCTCGAGATGACCTGGATGGAGCGCCAGCGCTTTGACCTGGGCGAACCCGATTACCTGGAGATGGTAGGGCAAAAGGCCGCCTACTACACCGCCGTAGCACCGCTGCGGCTGGGCGTGCTGGCGGCGGGCCTAAAGCCCCCGGCGGTGCTGGAAGAGGCCGGGATGAAGCTGGGCATCGGCTTCCAGATTATGGACGACGTACTCAACCTGGTGGGTGACCCCGCCAAGTACGGCAAGGAGATTGCAGGGGATTTGTGGGAGGGCAAGCGCACCCTGATCCTGCTGCACTTTTTGCAACAAGCCCGCCCAGAGGAGCGCCAGCGGGCCGAGCAACTGCTTTGCATCCCCAGAGAGCAAAAACCCGCTCCAGAAGTGGGCTGGCTCCACCAGCAGCTTTTGCAGTCGGGCGCGGTGGCCTATGCCCAGACCCTGGCCGAGCAGATGCTGGCGGAAGGGCTCTCGCTGCTGGAGCCGGTGCTGTTCCAGGCCCCCCGAAGAGACCTGGGCGCGGTGGTGCTCAAGGTGCTGCAAAGCCTGGTGCGGCGCGAGGCTTGAGGTACAAAATCTTGTACAATGTTTGATATGAAAACCCTCGACCTTCGGCGGGATCTGGTGCCGGTTTCAGAGTTTCGCGCGAACGCTGCGGCTTTCCTCAAGCGTATCCAACAGGGCGACCGGCTGGTGCTTACCCAAAACGGCAAAGCCGCTGGGGTGCTCCTTGGGGTAGACGACTACTACGAGATGGAACTGCGGTTGAAGGAGCTGGAGGCGCTGGCGTTTGGATTGCTGGATCTGCATCAGGGAAAAACACAAGCCAGCGACAATGCCGAGGTACTCCAGCAGCTAGCCGAAGAGGTTAAGCGTGCGGGTTAGGTGGCTGGAGGGAGCAAAACAACAGCTACTGAGCGAGGTTCTGGGCCAACTTACGGTAAAAGAACGGCGGGAACTCGAGCAGGCGGTCAGAGCAGCAACAGAAAACCTGGAGCAATTTCCCGAAATCGGCAAGATGAGGGACCCTCCCAGAGAAGACATCCGCGTGCTATGGGTGCGGGAGTACCGGCTAACCTACCTTCTGGATTACGAACAGGATGAGGTTCTGATTTTTTCCTTTGTGTTGGGCCGTCGTAAGGGGGATGCGCTCGACTAGAGCACACTTCCCATCTCTTGAGCCATTCAACTTCAATAATGCTTTGTCCTGGACAGAACCGCAGCCACCGATGGCCCCGTTTGTGCAGAGTGCGATAATCCATCGTGTCCCAGCCCAGGATTTATAACACTATAAAAAGTATACTGCCCATCATGGAGCCTAAACCCTTTGAACTTGGCCTGTATACCTTCGTCGAAAACACCCCCGACCCCTACACCGGGCAGCTTCAAGACCCGGTGCAGCGCCTGCGCGACCTACTCGAGACCGCCGAGCTGGCCGATCAGGTGGGCCTGGATGTGTTCGCGGTGGGTGAGCACCACCGTGAAGAGTACCTCTCGAGCAACCCCGCCGTCATCCTGGCTGCCATTGCAGAACGCACCCGGCGCATCCGCCTGAGTAGCGCCGTCACGGTGCTCAGCTCCGACGACCCGGTGCGGGTCTTCCAGCAGTTCGCCACCCTCGACCTGCTCTCGGGGGGCCGGGCCGAGATCATGGCCGGGCGGGGTTCCTTTATCGAGTCGTTCCCGCTGTTTGGCTACGATCTGGACGATTACAACGAGCTCTTTGAAGAGAAGCTCGAGCTGCTGCTGCAAATCCGCAACCAGGAGCGCGTGACCTGGCGGGGGTAGATGGGCTGGTTTTCCAAGGCGGGGCGGTGCTTCCCCCAGCCCGGGCATGATACTGGCCCTGCCCCCCGCGAGCTGGACGCTGGTGGCGGGCGAGCA
>CAZIXH010000001.1:0-5786 GCA_964543055.1 uncultured bacterium | reverse complement strand
ACGAGATCTACGGCGCGTAGATCGTCGGAAGCGTCAAATGTGTATAAGAGGCAGACCCCCCAGGGCCATCAAGAGCGGCCCCAAGGCAGCCAGAACGCGGCGGTCATAACGGTCAGCCACCAGCCCGGCCAGGGGTTGCAGTACGCTGCCGGTGAGGGATTGCAAGGCCACCAAAAGCGAAACCGCCCCGTAGCTCACGCCAAAAGCCGTCTGGAGTTTGGGTAGCAGGGGGGTCAGAAATGCACCGAATAAGTCGTTGGTGGCGTGAAGCCAGGAGAGCAAGAAGGGCAACACCCCAAGAGCATACGCTGACCGGCGGGTCAGGAAAAGCGACCCAAGAATCAAAGACCTCCAGGTGTACTGTCGCAGGTCGCAAGTCCCAGGTCTCAGGTCAAAAATTGGACCAGGGGCTGAGCTCCGTAGGTTGCAATACGTGTCGAGCTGCTCGTTTCGCTGTGTAGCGGGTTGGGCCTATAGCAAACTTGCTTATGGGCTATAGACCAGATCCTCTGCTTGGAGCTTTCGGCTTTTGGCTATCGGCCATTGACCATGAGCCATCGGCATGTTTTCAAGTTGCCTGTCTCAGATTGTCCAGCACCTCCCAGTCACCCGGTTCCACCCCGTACAGCAGGGCCAGATAATAGCTGGCCCAGGCCAGGCGGTACCAGTAGCACAGGGCTTTGGCCAGGGTGCCTTCAGCTTCGGGCTCGGGGAGTTCGATCAGGGTATCTACGCGGTTTTCCAGAATTTCCTGGGCGTAGCGCTTGCGCTCGTCATCGCCTACCAACACCGCAGCAATGGGGTCGCCTTGCTCGTGACGGGCCTCGAGGCCCGTCACAAAGAACTCCAGCGCCGAGGGGGGAGGGGTAAAAGAGAGGCTCTTGCCAATGCGGCTAAAGATTTGTTGCAGGGCCTGGCCCAGGCCCGGATAGCGCTCAGGAGCCCCCACATGGGGGTTCGTTCCAACAGCGAGTAAGCCAGAAACTTGGCCGGGTTTTTGCTCAGGCCCACCTCGGGGCGTAGGCGCTCACGCTCCAGCAGCAAGGCCTGGTCTATGCGGGCCAGCTCGGCCTGCTGACCCGTGGCCAGCAACAAAAAGCGCAGGTAGCGATAGGTGGAAAGGGGATGAGCCAGCACCTCCACCTCCACGTTTTCCCTGAAGCCCAGTCGAACAATCTCCGCGCCGCTCACCGAAGCATAGAGTCCGGCCCCGGCAGCACCGCCGAAATCGTAGCCTCCCTCGAGCAAAAACTGCGTGCCAGTAGCGGTGAGTTCCTGGGCAAAATCCTGGGCAAGCTGCGCCGCCCACCAACCCTCGCCAAACCCCACCACCCCATAAGGTGGCCCATAGCGCACCTGGGGAACCGGCCCGCTGCCCACCAGATCGCGCAAATCGAAGGCCAGGCCCAGGCGGTCGGCCAGGTAGGTTTCCTGTGAGTCGAGGTCGCGCATTCACCCCAGTTTACTGGCCTGCCAGCCCCCAAAAGAGTCTTTAGGGCTTGACCAGCCGATTCCAACCGAATCCGCGCCTTTGCAACCCTTAAGCCGCAAGGGCAGCCTGCATGGGATTTCAGGATTTCGCGCCCGGTGGGTAAATACGGTAGCCTAAGCCTCGCATGTCGCCCTGGTCTGTCCTCACCGCCGCCATGACTGCCGGAACTGCCGTTTCGCTTATTGGGCAGGCCTACCCCACGCTGGCCCCTTTCATCCGTGCCGATCTGGGGCTTTCTCTGGCAGCAGTGGGCCTGCTCAATACCTTTATCTACATCGGCACCATGCTGGGCTCGCTGCCTTCGGGCTGGCTCACCGACAAGCTCGGCAGCCGCACGGTGATGATTGTCGGAACCCTCGCAGGAGCGGGCTTGGCGGTTGCCATTGCACTACTGGCCCAATCCCAGTGGATGTTCATTCCGCTTTTGTTCCTGGTTGGGTTGGTGGTCGCCTCGGCCACCCCGTCGGGCGCACAGGCAGTCGCCCAATCGTTTCCACCCGAACGGCGCGGGCTGGTGATTGGGTTGCGCCAGATGGCGGTTCCCCTGGGGGGTGCGCTGGCAGCGGCCATTCTGCCCGCCGTGGCCCATTTCGCTGGCTGGCGCTGGGCTTCGGTGGTTGCAGCCCTCATCGCGGTAGTGGCGGCCCTGGTAGCAGCTCGGCTCTACTACGAAAGCCTGCCCTCCAAAGCCTCGCCCAGGGGCGCCCATCCAGCGCTCACCCAGGTGCTGCGCGAACGCAACATCCTGCTGGCAGCCATCGCGGGGATCACTTTGCCCACCGGGCAGTTTGTGATGATCACCTACCTGATTTTGTTCCTTAAAGAGCGGTATGGGGTTCCCGAACTTACCGGAGCCGCCCTCCTGACCGCAGCCCAGTTTGCCGGGGCTTTTAGCCGGGTGTTCTGGTCGTGGTTATCGGACCAAATGGGCGGACAGCGCAAGCCCTTGTTGGTGATGATGGTGGGGCTGGCCGGGCTGAGTGCGCTGGTACTGGCCTGGCTCCCATCCGGCACACCCCTGTTGCTCAAGGCTTTGATCGTAGTGCTGTACGGAGCCACTGCCCTGGGCTGGCAAGGACTGCATTTTTCACTCTTGACTGAACTCTCTCCCCCTGGCTGGGAAGGCCGGGTCGTAGGGTTCGGCCTGATTTTTACCTCGATTGGCATCGCCTCCGCACCCCCTTTGTTTGGCTTGTTGGTAGATTTCAGCAACAACTACGCCCTGGGCTGGATTGCCCAGGCAGCCGTTTTCGGGATTGGGGCTTTGTTGCTCTCCAACATCGTGGAGCGACCCCGCAACCAGGGTTAGAGCGGTTCTCGGAAAGAATCGAGCAATCCTGCTGCCGAAAAAACTGCGATGGGCTCGTTTGTTGCCACATGGATGGTCCCCTATCGGGATGGGCTGAACCCGTACACCGTAGTAGCTATGGCAAGCGTAGCGCAGATACGCGTATCACCCTGCTTCACGGCGAGGAAAGCGTATCATCTCGGTGAGGCACGTCTGCTTGACCCTTCTCGTTTTCGTCAGCGCAAAAAGAGAGGGGATCGCAACCGGTGCTCTGGCTCAATCCGAGTATGGGGTTGGATGCCGCACCCAGCGGTGTGTACGCAGGCGGGCCATTAGCTCCTCGGGCAAGCGGGTTCCGTCGCTACAGGCTACGTTGGCCTCCACATGCCGCACCTTGCGCATTCCCGGAATAATCGTGGAAACATCAGGGTTTTGCAGGATGAAGCGCAAGGCCAGTTCGGGCAGGGTCATACCGGACGGAACCTCTGGCTTGAGTTTTTCTACACGCTCGAGGGTGGGCAGCAGGTTGGAGGGATGGAAGTAGCGACTGCGCCAGTCATCTAGCGGAAAGGTGGTCTCCTGGGTCAGGGTTCCGGTCAGCGAACCTTCGTCGAAGGGCACCCGGGCAATCACCGCAATATTGAGCTCGCGGCAGACTGGAAAAAGCTCGTCCTCGGGGTTCTGGTCAAAGAGGTTGTAAATCACCTGCACTGCGTCAATCAGGCCGGTCCGCAGCGCCGCAATGGCGTTGGCGGGCTCCCAGCGGTTGATGCTGATACCCCAGGCTTTGACCAGGCCTTCTTCTTTTAGCTTTTGGATTTCCCGCTGCCAACGCTCATCCAGCGCCCAATGGTCGTTCCAGACATGAAACTGCATCAAATCCAGTGAAGGCAGCCCCAGGTTTTGCAGGCTCCACTCCGTGTAGCGGCGGATGTGATCGGGCGGGTAGCACTCGTCCAGGGTGTACTCGGCCCTGGCAGGCCACTTGAAGTTTTTAGCAGGTATTTTGCTGGCGACATAAAGCTTTGGGTAGGGGTTGGCCCGTACCAAATCGCCCAATGTCCCCTCGCTCTTGCCATTGCCGTAGGCCCAGGCAGTATCAAAGAAATTGACCCCCAGGTCTACTGCCCGCTGGAGGGCCTGGCGCACCTCTGCCTCGTCAGAACCCGTCCAACCTGCCAAACCCCACATGCCATAGCCAATTTCCGAAACCTGCCAACCCGTGCGTCCGAAAGTTCTGTATTGCATAAAAAGCATTCTTACACGAAGTTGCCGCATGACTCCTCAAATGCAATGCTGCTTGAAGAGTGCGAGAGTGAAGGTCAGGCTGGCGCTCCATTCAAACCAGGTAGGTTTTGAACCAGTTCAGGGTCAGGTTCCAGGCATCCTCGGCGGCATCCTTTTTGTAGTTGGCGCCTGTATCGTTGTGGAAAGCGTGGTTAGCCCCTTCATAGATTTTGATCTGGTAGCGGATGCTGGCCGCCTTGAGAGCTGCTTCCAGGGCTGGAATTCCAGCATTAATGCGAGCATCGTTGCCGCCATAAATGCCCAATACGGCGGCTTTGATGTTGGGAACTTTGGCCAGGTCGGGTGCGGGCCCATAGAAAGGCACGGCGGCCTTAAGTTCGGGCACCTCGGTGGCCATGCGCCAGGTCAAACCCCCACCAAAACAAAACCCGGTCACGCCAAGTTTATCGGTCTGTACCCCCTGGGTGGCCTTCAAGACCTTGAGAGCTTCTTGCAGGTTGGCCATGTGCTCATCACCTCCGGCCTGGGCCAGGTAGGCAGAAATTTGAGCAGCATCAGTAATTTTGGCCGTGCCACCGATTTTGGAAACCAGATCGGGGGCCAGCGCGATGTAACCGGCTTTGGCCAGCCTGCGGGCTACATCCTGGATGTGCGGTTGTAACCCTCGATTTTCGTGAATCACAATCACGCCTGGGTGGGAACCCCCACCGGCTGGGCGGGCCAGGTAGGCGATCTGGTCTATTTCCCGGGCCTTGTAGGCAAGCTCACGCACCTGGATAGCCGGATCGGAGGGGCTAACCAGCGGCTGGGCTTGAACCTGAGGGGTTTGGGCCGGGGCCTGTTGGGCCTGGGCTAGCTCACTCAGGCTCACCCCGGTAATTCCGAGGGAAGTGAGCAGGGCCTTGGCACCCGGGATACCCCCACCCAGCAACACCGTACGGCGCAAAAACTCGCGGCGCTCGAGCTCCCCCTCCCGGTAATCTTCAGCAAACTCCTCTACCACGTAGCGGAACAGGTCTTGACGAGACATGGCTTGATACCTCCCAAACCCAGTCTCGTGGCTTTACCAGGTGCAAAGCCCTGTCCCATGCACAAATGTGTGTCTCACAATACAACCCGCCACAAACAAATCCCTGCCCTCCTGGGCAGGGTGGACGGCTAATTTGAGCAGCCTAGCGAACCTTTAACATTTCGGCCAGCTCAGCATACAAGCGCTCTTCTTCAGGGGTTGGACTGGTCGGAATGGTGATGCGAATTTCGGCGTACTGGTCTCCTCGACTCTTATCCTTGCGGGGCCAACCCTTACCTGCCAGACGCAGTTTGCGCCCAGCCTGGGTACGTTTGGGAATGGTCATTTCGACGGGGCCATCGAGGGTTTGCACCCGCACCTTGCCGCCTACCACGGCAATGGGCGCGGGCACCTCCACCACGGTGTGCAGGTCGTCGCCTTCCAGACGCATCTCGGGCCGGGATTGCAGCTTGATGTGCAGGTACAGGTCGCCCCCGGCACGGCCCTTTCCGGCCAGGCGAATTTTCTGGCCCTCCCGCACCCCCGGCGGTAGCCTCACGGTAATACGCTCGGGGCCAATGGAGATGGGTTTGTCACCACCCCGGTAGGCTTCCTCCAGGGCCAGGGGGAGTTTGGCTTCCAGAACGCCGGCTACCCTGCGCGGGCCCTGGGCTGTCCCCGTCTCGAATAATGCGCCAAACCCCCCGAAACCCTGTACCCTATTCCCACCTGACGCTGCCCCCGGGCCA